>JAGGZB010000062.1 GCA_021162225.1 Candidatus Bathyarchaeota archaeon
CTTATAGAAGGAGAAAGAGTCGTCTCCATAGAGAAGACAATAAGAGAACTCAGTAAGAAGCTCGGCGCAAATCATCCATCCATAAAGAGAATAATGAGTCTACATAGAGAAATAATGGAGATCTGCGGAGTTACCATGGAATCGCTTGTGAGGAAGACTTACATCTGAATGGATCTGCTTAATATTTTGTCCTTCACTTCATCTCGTATTCTTCGCCTGGATTTAGGAGTATAACCTTTATGTCAGAGGATTCCTCAACCTTCCTTCTGAAAACTTCGGGATCACTATCCCACCGATGCATGGGAATAACTGCTTCGGGCTTTATGGCTAAAGCCGCCTCAGCCGCCTCCAAGTTATCCATGGTGTACGTTCCCCCGCTTGGAAGTAGCGCCAAAGAGATATTCTTTAGATCCCTCATCTCTGGAATGAAGTCCGTGTCTCCAGCATGATAGATTCTCTTACCTCCCACCGTTATGATGTAGCCGTTTCCAAACCCTTTAGGGTGAAATGGGTTTCCAGGAGACCTAAACCGCTTGTAATTATAGGCATGAACAGCCTCAACGGTTACGCCATCTACCTCGATCTTTTCTCCCGGCTTAATCGCCTTAACGTTGCCGCTAAGCCTTGAGACGCATTCCGGCGGACAGATAATCACTGTATCCTTCTTCGTCACTTTCTCAATCTTAGAAGTGTCGCAGTGATCGAAATGTGAGTGCGTAACAAGCACGAGGTCTGCTTTCTCCGCATACTCTCCTTCATACGGATCTATGTAAATGTTTTTGTCATCGGCCTTTATTTGGAAACTTGCATGACCGAGCCACTTCACAATTACGCTCATAAGGCCACACCTCCAACTATCTATTTCCGCCTTTCGGCTTATCTATTTTTTCGCAAAAGAACAGTCTTAAGAGATACGTGTGAAAATGCTTTAGAACGGTAGAAAACCAAAGTTAAGGAACATCTCCAGAGAGATGTTTATGGCGAACAGAATCAGCACCACGCCTAGAACTATAAGGAGAACCCCGTATCCTTTAGATTTCAGTATCTTCACGCTGCCTTCCCCAGCTAGTCCCATCAGCGCTAGCCAGAAATAATCCATCCATATATGAGAAGCATACATTAAAAGCAGGAATGAGAAGCCCATATTAGCTGAAGCCCTTATCAACGGAAGCCCCACGGACAGCCACCACAACAGAAAATAAGGGTTAAGCCCCGTCAACGCCACGCCTACGAGTATAGGATTGAACATATACTTTGCACCCCCTTCGATGTGGACGCTTCCAGATCTTATGATGCTGACACCTTCCTTAATGGTCATGTATGAAAAGAAGATGATGAAGAAAGATATCGCGAACGCCAAGACATAGCTCACAATGACATTATTCAAGAGATACTCTATAGTAGAATAGAGCAAAGCTATAATTACTATGTATGGAAACTCGAAAAGCATATGGCCAAATGCTATTAGAAAGCCGCCCTTAGCGCGTCTCTTAGCACCTACGGCTATAGCTGACGCTGTCAACGGGCCTGGAGAGAGAACTCCGGAGACTGATATCGCAATCGTTGAGGCGACTAAGCTCAGCGTATCCATAACATGGATACATCGTTACTCAGATTTTAAATCTTCTCCGAGGAAGCAACCTTTAAGGCTTATTATAGACGGCGAAAAATCCGCAAAAAATCTTAAATGCTAAAAAATGCTCTCCTACTCAAAGCAATTCAGGGACCTGTGAAGCCGCAGTTTGGACATTTATATTGGCGGCCGAACTGTCTACACTTCTCACAACGCCATATAATTATCTGTCCGCAGTTTGGGCATGGAAATTTAGTCGCGTTGGTACCTGGCGGAATTATCCTGTTACATGATGTACATATAGGCATTCTCACCTTCTTAGCTTCGCTCAATTCATGCTCACCTAGGCAATCTTCTATGATACTAAGCTGGGATATATATACTTATTCTTAATTCATTGAGAAGAAGGCGTCAACAGCCTTAAAAGCGGAAGGAGCATCCTCAAGATTCTTCTCCTTCTAATAAGTTCCAAAATGACGCCACTTTGGAAATCCATGTCTCCCTCACGAGAGATCACTTCCTGAAGCCCCTCTTTAATAATTAATTCGAAGCCCTTATCGATCATACGGTCAGATAATGCATTAAGGATCCGCCTAGCCCAAAGCATATACTTGAACTCCCTACCAAGCTTCTTCCTCCAAGATTCTTCATATAGTCTTAAAAAATCCTCGTCAAACTTCCCAAGATTTACGGCTTCAGCTGCAACTTTGCCAGCGACTGCCCCGCAGAGTCCGCCTAAAATAACGCCACCTCCGGTTGTAGGCTTAACCTGCCCCGCGGCGTCGCCGACAATGAGTAAACGGTTACTGAAAGTCTTTCCAATCGGTCCCGAAGTGATTATTGTTCCCGAGCGGGACATAAGGATCTCATACTCTTCTCCCTTAAAGCGCCTCTCTATAAATCTTTGCAGAAGCTCCTTTGGATTAGCCTTTCTACAGCCCAGCCCAACCCTCACTGAGTTACTACTCAGGGGAATAACCCATGCAAAGAAGCCAGGCGCAACCTTACTTCCAACATGTACCTCAACATAGTTCGGATCCACATCTACTCCGTAGAGGTCTAGCTGGAAGCCTGGAAGAAGATGAGAGGGATTCGTAGGTTTTAAACCAGCTGCTCTCACAATTCTTGATGATACGCCTTCTGCATCGATAACTATAGATGCCTTAAAAATTTCCTTTTTAGACTTAGCAGCGACATATTCCTTTTCCAATCGTATGTCGTGGACCCTGCTATTCGATCTTATCTCTGCCCCTGACCTGGCAGCTTGAGACGCAAAGTACTTGTCAAGAGCCGAACGGTCAACGACACATGCAACTGGACTTTGCCTTTCAATCTTGAAAGATAATCCAGAAGGAGAGTAGAAGAATGCGCCTCGAACCCTATTCTGCACATAAGATCCATCTACGGATACATTCAGCCTCTTCAGTCCTCTTAGGCTTAGCAGTCCAGCACAGTGACATGGAACTCCTATCTCGGAATCTTCCTCAACAACTAAGACATCTACTCCTCTTCTGGCGGCTTCTCTCGCCGCGATGAGTCCCGATGGGCCAGCTCCAATGATAAGTATCTGTCTTTCTTCAAGGGACAAGAAAACTTCCTCTCTTCTCGCAACGATATTCTCTAGAATAATCCTAAACTTAAGTTTGGCGAAGATTTAAGGATCGTCCATCGAAGATATAGAGTATTTAAGATTAGACTTGTGGAACATAGCCTTTAAATACTTGTAGTTCTTTTTTACTGCGATTCCGAGGAGGAGGAAAATTGGCTAAGGTTCTAGTATCGTTGAAGATCTTTCCTTCCGACGTAACGGTTGATTTGGAAGATTTAAAAAAGAAGATTGAAGATTGCCTCCCAGACTTTGCGTCTGTATACAAATTTGAGGAGGAGCCTGTAGCATTCGGGCTTGTAGCGGTAATAGCTCATCTACTACTTCCCGAAGACAAGGCAGGCGGGCTCAACGAGGTGGAGGAGGCGCTTAAAAAAGTGGATGGGATAGGCAACCTCCAGACATTGACTATCCAAAGGGTATAGCTGTTCACTACGTTTATATATTCTCCCCTAATTCTTTTTGGTATAGAAGCCATCCTGTTAATGACGGTGAGCTGAATGGTTGAGGTCCAGCTTAGAGTAGGTGACGCTAAACAGAGGGACGTAGCAAGGGGCATAGCAAGGATAGACCAGCGCACAATGGAAAAACTCCAAGTTTCAGCCGGAGACGTAATCGAGATAATCGGGAAGAGAAGAACCTCCGCAATAGCTTGGCCAGCTTACTCTGAAGACCAAGGCAGGGGAATAATTCGAATTGATGGATTTACGCGTAAAAATGCTGGCGTTTCAATAAACGAGTACGTCATCGTGAGAAGGGCGGAGGTTAAGGATGCAATAAGCATGGTTCTCGCTCCGATAGATATGCGCCTAAACGTCGACGAGGACTTCACAAACTTCGTCAAGAATAGACTCATGGAGAGAACATTCGTTGAAGGAGACACGGCCCTAGTTATGATGCTTGGACACCCTGTTCAGTTCACCGTCATGAAGACTAGACCTCGTGGAATCGTTAGGTTAACTTATGATACGAAGCTTCAAATATTATCTGAACCTGCTCCCGAAGCTAAGGGAGTTCCCCGAACTACATATGAGGATATTGGAGGGCTTAAGGAAGAGATTCAGCGTCTAAGGGAAATGGTAGAGTTACCGATGAGGCATCCTGAGATCTTCCAGAGACTGGGCATCGATCCGCCTAAAGGAGTTCTTCTCCACGGTCCTCCTGGATGTGGAAAAACATTACTCGCAAGAGCAGTTGCAAACGAGTCAGACGCTAACTTCTTCTCCATAAATGGACCTGAGATCATGAGTAAGTTTTATGGGGAGTCAGAAGCTAGGCTTCGAGAGATTTTCCAGCAGGCTGAAAAGAATGCACCAGCCATAATATTCATTGACGAACTCGATGCAATAGCGCCTAAACGCGAAGAGGTTACGGGTGAGGTTGAGAGAAGAGTTGTAGCGCAGCTTCTAGCCTTACTTGATGGCTTAACGGGACGCGGAAACGTGATAGTCATAGGAGCAACCAATAGACCTAACGCCTTAGATCCAGCACTCAGGAGGCCTGGAAGATTCGACAGAGAGATAGAGATAGGAATACCGGACAAGCAGGGAAGATATGAGATACTGCAGATCCATACAAGAGGGATGCCTCTTGCTCCAGATGTTGACTTGAAGAAACTAGCCGAGATGACGCATGGATACACAGGTGCGGATCTCGCTGCCCTATGCCGCGAAACAGCGATGAAGGCTCTACGCCGATACCTACCAGAGATAGATCTTGAACAGGAGAGGATTCCTCCAAGCGTCCTAGAGAAAATGGAGGTGAAGATGGAAGACTTCATAAATGCCTATAGGGAGATCACGCCTACAGCCATGAGAGAAGTTGCCATAGAGGTTCCAACGGTTCATTGGGACGATATCGGAGACCTTGAAGAAGTAAAGCAGGAACTTAAGGAATCAGTTGAGTGGCCACTCAAGAACCCTGAGGTCTTTAAGAGAATGGGCATCACCCCGCCCAAGGGCATCCTCCTATTTGGTCCTCCTGGATGTGGAAAAACATTACTCGCAAGAGCAGTTGCTACCGAGAGCGAAGCAAACTTCATAAGCATCAAGGGACCGGAAGTCTTCTCAAAGTGGGTTGGCGAGTCTGAAAAAGCTATACGCGAAGTATTCAGAAAGGCGAGAATGTCAGCTCCCGCCATAGTCTTCTTCGACGAAATCGACGCTCTTGTTCCTAGGAGAGGAGCCGGATACGCCGACAGCGGGGTCACCGAGAGAGTTATCAGCCAGTTGCTAACGGAGATAGACGGAATAGAGCCTCTACAAGAGGTGATCATCCTTGCAGCAACTAACAGACCTGACATACTGGATCCAGCCATTCTTAGACCAGGACGGCTAGACCGCATGATCTACGTTCCAGAACCAAATGAAGAGGGTAGATATCAGATCTTCAAGATACACACGAAGAATATGCCGCTCGCAGAGGATGTCGACCTTAGAGAGCTAGCTAGATTAACAAAGGGATACTCCGGAGCAGACATAGAGTCTGTCTGCCGAGAAGCCGCTTTAATAGCCCTCCGTAGAGATATAAACTCGAAAGAAGTTCGGTTCTCCGACTTTAAGGAGGCCTTAAAGAAGATAGGCCCGAGTATAACTCCAGACATGGATAACTGGTACCGCAACTTCATGAAGCAAGCTAGAAAGGCCCAGAAGCCAGCGCCTCTAGTGGCATAGGAATGAGGGATAATCATGGCCACGAGCACATGGAAGATCCATCCAATCTATTTAACTATAATTGAGATACTTCAAAAGAAAGGCTCGATGACGGATGAGGAACTCCTAGAGATGTTAAAGGCCTTCTATAAGGAGATAGGTTTAGACGATTTGAACAAAAACCTGATGGTGATGGAGATCTCTGGATTAATTCACGTCTCATCCTTAACTAAGGGAAGGAAACTGATTGAGCTGAAGAAAAATAGTTTTCAATAATCTGGAAACAGACTGAAACTTCCTAATAGATCATTATCTCTAGCATCTAGATTTAAGTTATCTTTGAATATCTGTAAATACTTATATGCCTAGCATGTATTCACTACATTATGCGTGTTAAAATAATTTATCATGATCCGCTAGATACTGACATAAGTGGAAGGATGCTGTCGAGAAGGAAAGGGAAATGACATTCCGCAGCTCATTCCTCCGATTGTTTAGACGGAAGGAGAAAGAGACTCTCCGTCTTCTCACGGAGTATCTAGACTCCGTATTTAAGGTTGTAGAAGAATTTAGAACTCTCATATCATCTCTTATAAGCGGGGACATAGCCTTAAGTTCGCCAAGCACATTTGAAGCTAAAATAGACTTGATATCAGTATATGAGTCTCTAGCAGATGACTTATACCTTAAATCTCTAATAACTCTCTGTGAAGGGGCCTTCTTCTCTGGTCTACGCGAGGACTTTATAAGATTATTGAACAGCATAGATGACATAGCAGACTACACCAAGGATTCCTCTCAGATTCTAGCCAGAAGCAGACTTGACAAGATACTGGGAGAATACAATGCTGGCGGAGATGTCTCGTTCAATCTCTTCTTAGATAAGGTTGTGAAGACAGTTGAAGTTTTAAGAAGCGCCGTCTATGACTTGGAGAAAAACTCTGCCGCCGTCATTAAGAAATCCATAAAGGTGAAGGAGCTAGAGGAGGAGGCTGACGATATAAAATGGAAACTGCTGAGGGCAATATTTTCTCGTAAGATAGACCCATTAACACTCCTAGAACTCAAAGACCTTGTTTTAACAATCGATGGAATAGCTGACGCAGCAGCTCAGTCCTCGGAGATACTTATCATAATAGTGATGAAGGCGAGAGCCTAGATGTCGATCAGCTTATTCCTATTATTCGTCACAGGCTTATTCATCAGCGCTATTTTAGGAGCAAATAATGCCTCGGCTTGCTTCGGGGCGAATGTAGGTGCAGGATTCGTCAGATACAGAACAGCGGCCGTCTTAGCTGCTTTAGGAGTCTTCTTGGGAGTAATTATTGAAGGAGCGAAGCTTTCCAGAGCAGTATATCACGGAGTTCTAGGAGAAGTAAGCATGGAAGCTATGACTATAATTATGGTAACCGCTATGATTATCATAGGAGTCGCAACGATTTTTCGTCTGCCTCTTTCATTATCTGAAAGCCTGATAGGATCCGCCGTCGGGATCGGAATTGGAAGCCAGATAAATGTAAACTGGAGATTCACACTGACAGTATTCGCGTTTTGGGTCATAAATCCATTCTTTTCCGCTATCCTATCAGTAGCAATCTGCAGAGTGTTGTCTTACGCTACTTCGCGTGTCAAGAACATCTTAACACTTAATTACATATATGGTAAGGTAGCGTCAGCTCTATCGTTTTATGTAGCATATGTTCTAGGCGCGAATACCTTGGGGTTAGTGAGCGGAATCTACGTTCCTTTCATGCCGATAAAAGAGATAATTCCGCTGCTCTTCGGGTTAGCGGCGGCTCTGGGCATATACTTTTTAAGCAGAGGAATAACGGAATCTGTCGGAAGGGAAATAATCGGTTTAAGTCCCGTTACGGCTCTTGTCTCACAGCTCAGCGGAGCGATAACCGTGCATCTCTTCACACAGTTTGGGCTTCCTGTATCGATTACCCAAGCTCAAGTGGGAGGAATACTAGGAATAGGAATAGCGAAGAGAATAGTTTTCATGAATAAACGTAAATCTAGGAATATCATACTTGGGTGGATGCTGGCGCCGCTGGCCGGCGCAATTATCTCATGGCTACTCTCCTACACAATCTAGTCAGGAGATTTTACCCTCTAAGAAAACCTCAACCCTAACCCTGTTTCCATCCTTCAGCCCCAAGACATCTCTTAGACGCTTCGGAGCGATAACCTCGATAACCGAACTGTTATAATGAGTTCTCAACGCCAAGATCACTGCTCCCTTTTCTTTCCCATCTACTCGAGCTAAGAAACACTTCACAGGACCATATGTCCTATCTGCGTCGCTAAATCCACGAATCTCTATTCCACTTCTAACCTCAAGCTCCCTTCGCATCTGGATATCATATTCGGAGGTTAATTTCAAATTTAGAGTTCCAGGATAAGGGTCAAAACCTAGCTTCTCAATAAACTGTTTCCTGTAAGGCTCACGTGTAACATAATAGGCGCCCTCTCCAAGCCCGCTGAAAACCGTTCCTTCAATAATTATCGGTGACGGTTTCCTCTTAAAAATGAAGTTCAAAGCAGCACGTACCCTCCTCAACTGTAAATCTCCAAGATCAGTTATGCGGATGAAGCTTCCCTCACGCGTAGCAGTCCGCCTTATCCAGCCTATACGTTCTAAGCTGATGAGGTATCTGGAGATAGTTTGCTGAGAGAGATTGAGCTTCTCAGCCAGAAACTTAGTTGATAGTTTAACGGTTTTTTCCCGAGCACCCAGTTCGGCTAAAACATATAGCACAAAGAAGTAATCCTGTAATGTCCTTGTTATTTTTAGATTGTTCAATCCTTTTGATCCTCCATTGAATTAAACGGGCGGCTGGATTCACGCAGGTGCCTTGAATCCTTCAGCAACAATATCCATATATTGCCTTATGCTCTTATCTATTTTCGTGAATCATTAAATGGAAAATGTGAAAATATACGAGAAACCTGCATTTCGTTCTTCGCAAATGATTATAGGAATGGATGGATGGGTTAACGCTGGAAAGGTCTCAACCTTCTCGGTCAAGTATCTAGTAGATAAGCTAGAGGCGAGGAGATTCGGCGAGATTCTTCAAGGAGAATTCCACGATTACTCGATTCAGAGACCTCACGTCTCTATAAAGGAAGGGCTGATACGGTCCTACATTCCTCCCCAGAGCATATTTTACTACTGGAAGGGAAAGGAAGGTTTAAACCTTATACTGCTTCTAGGCGTCGAGCCATACGTGAATTGGCCCAAATATGCAGACGCTGTTCTTAAAGTAGCTGAAGAGATTAATGTTGAACGCATATACACGATAGGCGGATACCTCGCCAACATAACCCCAGATGAAGAGACGCTAATAAGTTCAACGACAAATAATGAGAAGTTACTTGACGAGCTAAAAAAGATAGGTTCTGTACTAACCCAATACTCTGGCCCCACAAGCATATATAGCGAGATTATGTGGAAATGCAAAACAAAAGGAATCGACGTGATAAGTCTCTGGAGCGCCGTTCCAGCATACATTGATGGAATATACCCGAAAGCCGCATATTATATACTCAAAAAGATAGTTGCTCTAACTGGACTTAACATCGACTTAACAGATCTGAAGAGAAAAGCTGAATCTTTCAGATCATCCTTAGAAAGGAGAATTATAAAACAGTCTGAACTCCGCAGACTTCTAAAAAACTTAGGAAAAGAAGAAAGGAAACCAACATATATCCTATAAATAAAAACCTTCAACTCCATTCTTATTCGATAGATGAGAGAGCGATAGGTTAACTTCCTGCCCTTATACTCAAAGTAGTTAATTCTCCCCTTTCTCCCATATTTGAGGCGACGTGAATATTGAAACTCCATAATCGGCTTGTAATTCGGCATTCTTAACTCACCTGCTTCGGGGCTAGGCTGAATTTACGCAGGGAGACGCTCTTAAGCCGACGTCCGCACTTTGGACAAGCCTCCAAGTGCTTAAAGGGGATCCTGACGCTGACAACCTCGGAATCATCCATAACCGTTATGAGATGCCCATTCTACATCTGTACCCTTTGAACCCATCCCCGAAATCCAATCTGCTAAATCGTGTGACCTTCGACTCGCATTCAAGACATAAACCCGTGAACCCGCAATTCTTCCAGCTCCCTTTCAAAAAGAAAAATGGCAATTTCTCTATTGGGACGCCTTTGCTGAGTCTCTGAAGATTAGAGACTGGCTGAAAAATATATAAACCTGACGCTATATTTGAAAATGCCATATCAGAGAAGAAGTCACTTATAGTATTCAAAAAGACGAAATCTTTATCTGATGCAGATTACTGACTTACGCTTACAGGAACTCTCTGACGAGAAGACGGGCACAGCGAGCTCATTTACCTTGCTGGGCGGCTATCCCTACGGAAGCGACTGGAGTAGACTCGTAGAGGAAAGATAGGTCAGAAAGCCCCAGTTTATGTGCAGAGGTATAAATATGATAGACTGGCGGAAAAAATGGATTTTGTCTAGAATTGATGGAAAAATTCTTAACGTAGGTTGTGGAGAATTGAAAGTAAACGGTGTGAATTTAGACTTGAACCGTGAATGTAAACCAGACATAGTTGCAGATTTTCACTATTTGCCTTTTAAAGATAAGGCGTTTGACTATGCAATTCTATTTGATGTAATTGAACATACGCAGACCCCTTTGGCTCTCATTAACGAGAGCGAAAGAGTAAGCAAAAACGTTATAGTTGAAGTCTTGGACTTTGATGAAGCACGGGAAAATTGGGTAGCTGATGCGCAACATAAGTTTTATATAAATGAAGAAATCCTGAAGAAGCTTTTGCCTAACTATCATATATTCAAACTGGGAAAAATGCTATTCGCATCAAAAATTCGCATCACCTTGCCTAAAATCAGATTTCTGATGTGGAAAGCTCTCTGGAAGCTAACGAGGAAAGTGTAATGACAAGAATATTTGTCTGAGAAAGCCGCTGTATTGATGAGAGAACTAATACTGGGCCATATCTTTGAATCGCTAATAAAAGGACTGGATATATCTGTGCAACCGGTCTTTCTCAGACAAAATGAATACGTGATAAGTAGTAATGCGGAGGAAGCTGTAGAACTTACTACTGGTGTAGCTACAGGTCGTTTACGGCATTAAAGAAATTGCAAATTGGCACTCTCGCCCGATCTAAAATACTTTGAAGGAATCCATTTCTCTAATGGGAACACCCTTGCCGAAGAAGATGAGGGTTAAGGATTGGATCGCCGGGATCGCCGCTACTGCACTTGCTGGCATAGCTATGGGTATTTTTATGAAGATAACTTGGAAGGGCTGGGATGAACTGGTTCACTGGATCGTGATGATCTTCGGCGTTGGCTCTGAGATAGAATACGCTCTGGGAATCGTCCTTTTCATACTTGCATGCTTGGACTGATTCAGCTCAAGAAAATTTAAGAAGAATCTGCCCTTCTTAGCGCTTCCACATATTTACCGAGTTCGTTTGCCTTCACTTTTCAGTCTCCTTGACGAGTCCCTCCTCTTCTAGATCTGACGCCTACGCTATGAATATATCTCTCTGGAAGATTAGACACGCGGAATCCTACCATTCATGCGTGTTACATTCTTAAGCAATCAAACAGCGTAAACGTTTATATTATTCCCTCTCTATTTGAAAAGTACAAGATAGCGAAAAAGAGGATAAAGCACTTTAGGAGATTGAAGACCGGTGGGCCACAGAAAGAAGCATGCCCCTAAAAGAGGATCCTTGGCC
>JAGGZB010000056.1 GCA_021162225.1 Candidatus Bathyarchaeota archaeon
CCGGCGGCTATCTTCTCAACCTCTTCAATGGAGAGTATAGCTGCATCTCCGAAGATGGTATGTTTTAGACAGCCACATGCAACTGCGAAGTTTAGTATCCTTTGAAGGTCATTACCGAACTTGAGGAATCCGTAGATCAGGCCGGCGGCGAAGGCATCTCCGCCTCCAACTCTGTCGACGATAGGTATTATATCATATGTCTGCGCCGTATAGAAGTTCTCGCCGTCATAAAGTACACCCGACCATGTGTTGTGACTTGCACTTATGCTTCCCCGCAGAGTAATAGCGACCCTCTTCAAATTTGGAAACTTCTCCATGAGTTTTTTCGCCACGTAAAGATATTTTTCCGCTTCAACCTTTCCCTTTAACACATCGACGCCGGGAGCTTTAATTCCGAAGACTTTTTCTGCGTCTTCCTCGTTTCCTATAGCTATATCCGCGTACTTAACGAGTTCATTCATGACCTCGCCCGCCGTCTTACCCCACTTCCACAGCTTACTACGATAGTTTAGATCGCATGAGACCGTCAGCCCCATGTCTTTGGCTTTTTTAACAGCTTCTAAACATGTTTCAGCGGCTCCCTCGCTTATTGCGGGCGTGATTCCGGTCCAGTGGAACCAGCAGGCATCTGAGAAGACTTTTTCCCAGTCGATCATCCCTGGCTTAATAGTTGCGAATGAAGAGTTAGCCCTATCATAGATCACCTTGCTTCCTCTCTGAACAGCCCCTACCTCTAAGAAATATATGCCTATTCTTTCCCCGCCTCTAATGATCTTGTCCACTCCAACTCCGAATTGGCGCAGATAGTTTATGCAGGCGTCGCCGATCTCATGGGGCGGAAGCCTAGTTACGTAATCAACTGGCACTCCGAAGTTTGCTAAGGCGATAGCTACGTTTGCTTCTCCGCCGCCATATATCGCTTCGAACGACCTAGCTTGAACAAACCTAAGAAACCTTGGAGGAGAGAGACGAAGCATTATCTCTCCGAACGTCACTACTTTCTTTTGCTCCATACCAGACCATTCCTCCGTATCCTTTTTATTCACGCCTTAATTTATTTTTATGCTATTTCAGATATTGCTTGGGAAAGCAAGAAATCCCATTAATCTTTTATCTGGAAAGATTCAAATATTTCATTTAAGATCGCTTTCAAGTGAACATTAATGAGTGACGATTCTCCTCTAAAAGAGAGAGTCGAGGAAGAATTTGAAGAAGAAGATGCAAATCTTAATAAGCTTGTTGAGACTTTGATGGAAAGCTTCTTAAGATCAAACAGCAACTATGGAGCGATAACAGACATAGAGACAGATATCGACCGAGTCTACAATTTAGTTAGAGAATGCATAGAAAAGAGAAAAATGGAAGTTTACGCGCTTAAGATTGATGATCGCATTTTGCTCTCCAAGACGAATGAAGAATTCAGCGATCTCTATGAGGTGATAAAGGAGTGCTCAGATCTCCAGATCAAGAAAGACATGATTGAGATATGGGACGACGCAAAGAATAAAATCTTACACTTGCTGGTTGTACCTATTAGGAAGCATTTTCCATTAAGGTATAAAAGCCCGAGACAGAAGTTGGAGATTATAAAGAAGATATCATCTATGACATGGTCTGCTGATTAATTTCCTTTATGAATTGAAACAGGTTAAAAGTTTGCCTACGTGAAGAGGCTTATCGCAAAGGCTTCTCCTTCTTTCCTAGAACCAGTTCCTTGAGAGAGACACCATTAACCATGCTGACCTTCCATCTAACTCCCGGAATATCTCCCATAGCGCCGCCTTGCGAGCCGCCTATTCCCTCAACGATTACTTCGTCATGCTCATCGACAACGTTTAATGCGCCGTCTCCTGGAAGGAAGGCAGTTATAACTTTCCCATTCTTTATGAGCTGAACGCGGACACATTTCCTTATGGCACTGTTTGGCTGCTTACTTTCACGACCAACTTTCTCTAAGACTATTCCGCGGGCCATAGGAGCGCCTTCGAGAGGGTCTGATTTAACATCCAATCTAAGCTTACGTCGTTTATAGTCGATGTCACTCCATCTCCACTTCTTCCTATTTAGACGCAGCTTCCTGGCAGCGAACATCCCTCTAGGAGACTTACCCATTTGGATTCTTCCTCTGATTTCTATTAATAAAGCAGTGATGAAAAAACATTCTTAAATATTTCTATTTTTTGCCTCATCTACATGCGGGATATTTGAGGTTTTAAAGTATGGAAACATTGCTTATGTCAAAGTATCGTTTAGCTAAAAATCTGATTCTTTCAGCATTCTTTCCATTTTTTCCGATGGCTATTCCCTTATCTTTCGGATCCACAGAGACAACCGCTATCTTTTTTCCATCAGTTCTCTGGGTTATTCGTATCTCTCTAAGTCTGGCTGGACGTAGAGCGTTCCTTATGAATGTTACTGGATTATCAGAGAATTCAATGACTTCATGCTTTTTCCCGGTCATCTTCTCAAGCAGGTTGATGTTTTTCCCTCGTTTTCCGATAGCCATACCTGCTTCTCCTTCTTTCACAACGTAGATTATCCGGTTATTCTCATCGTCTATTATGCAATCTCTCACAGTTGCTCCGGTGATGCTTTCGAATAATGATATGAACTGTAGTTCACGATTCGTGAATTTTATTCCTTTAGACACTATTCTCACTCACCACCTTTAGTATATCCGAATCTCCAGGATCTCTTATGGCTAGAACCGAAACAGAGAATGGTTTTCCGCAGACTCTACCCAACTCTATATTATTTCTCGAAGATACAACTAAGGGGATTCTTGAAATTTTACAGTATTTCTCTATATCTTTTCGGATATTATCCGGGCAGTTAGATGCCAAAACTACTAACCGAACTCTGCCAGTCATAACATTTTTTATGGTTGAGTTGGCGCCGAATAAAACTTTACCCGTCTTCACAGCGACTCCGAGTGCTCGATCAATGTTCACCACTGGACTTCACCTCGCTACTTTTTGATGACGCAACGGACATATAGATGTCGACTAGCCCTGTACCTATAGGAATGAATTGGCCAACTATTACATTCTCAGTAACGCCTTTAAGGTTATCGGTTTCTCCCTTAACAGCAGCTTCGACGATGTTTGGAACAGTTATCTCGAATGCTGCTCGGGCAAGTACGCTTGCCTTCTCCCCGCTTACTCCATGTCTACCTATCTGTCTAACCTCGCCGGTCGCGGTCATGATATCCGCTACGAGCATTATATGTCGAATGTCCACGTCAAGCCCCTGCTCTTCAAGCACCGATGATGCTTCTCTTATAAGAGCGTTTCTGGCAGCCTCTATTCCAAGGGTCTCCGCAATCTCCTGAATGTTGTTAGTAGTCGTTCTCGTCGGATCGACTCCTTCAACCTCAAGAACCTTTGGCAGGTTTGAGCCGTCCGTCCTTATGATCCATCTTCCCTCCTCCTCGGATACAAGTATTCTTTTGATCCCCGGAATTCCCTTAATGCGCATTGATGATATCTGATTCAAAAGTCTCTTTGGATCTACGGGTTTCTTCGAGTCGACGAAGATTCTACCATCTTCCACCTTCACAAGATACTTTTGTTTTTCTAAGACCTTAACTAGATCGTTCATCGTTACGCCTCTCTCCTTCATCTTCGCCGGGTCGGTCTCTATAATTATTCCTCCAGTCTCCGGATTGATGAAGACCTCAGAGGCCACATCTTCAACAGTCGTATGAAGAATCCTCCGCGCAACTTCTGTCGCCTTTTCTCTGCTTTTGCCATACTCTTCATTTAAGTAGATCGTCATGATCGGTGTTGACGGTTCTCTTCTCGCATCAACTATCTCGATGAGGCGCGGTAAACCTATCGTTACGTTCATTTCCCTAACACCCGCGTAATGGAAGGTTCTGAGGGTCATCTGAGTGCCGGGTTCACCGATCGATTGAGCTGCTACTATTCCAATGGCCTCTCCAGGTTCAACAAGAGAACGCTTGTAGTGTTCAACGGTTGATCTGATAGCTAAGTCCGCTCCCTTCGTGCTTAGCTTCACACGCGAAAGATTCGTTCTAAGCTCGTCTAGAAGTAAGGGCGTTAGCTGGTTCTTCACTTTTTCTAGGCTTTTCTCCACATATTCTTTAGAGGCTGGTTTTCTCCCTTCATCGATCAGCTTTATCTGATCGACGAGCCGCGCAACATTCACTGCCTTTCCATGATCGCTCTTCGCAGGGTCAACTCCGTCTTCTCCATACTTAAACTGTATGATGTCTCCAGTTGAGTTTCTGACGGTGCCGTCATATTCGACTCTAAGATGCTCCATCGCGTTTATCAGCCTTCTCTGCATGTACCCGCTCTGCTGGGTTCGCACAGCAGTGTCCACTAGTCCTTCACGTCCACCCATAGCGTGGAAGAAGAACTCCACGGGATCCAGCCCGTCACGATAAGATGAGTAGACAAAGCCGCGGGCCTTCGGCGAAGCATCTCCAACTTTAAAGTGCGGAAGAGCTCTGTTCATGTAGCCTCTTGTAATTCTTTTGCCACGTACTGACTGTTGTCCCAGACATGCGGACATCTGACCTACATTGATTGTGGAGCCTCTAGCTCCGCTTCTCGTCATTATCACTCCAGCGTTATTCATGCTTAGATCAGCATCGGCTATGTCTCCAGCCTTAGTTCTGGCCTTAGCCAGTTCATTCATAACGTAGATCTCGAATGAATCCTCAAGGGTTAATCCTGGAAGCCGCTCCAGCGTTCCTTTACGCAGCTGCTCGGTGAATTCTGAAACCTTCTTCTCAGCGATGCTTATCACCTCTCTGATCTTCTTCTTGGCTTCTGGGGATAGGTTTAGTTCTTCGTAGGAGAAGGAAAAGCCGCGCATAGTTATGAATCGGGTGAGAAGCTTGCTTAAGCTATTAAGGAATCTCCTCGCAGCCTCGGTTCCATAATCTTTTATAAGTCTATGCAGAACGCTTTCGGACTTTTCGGCTCCTATAGAGTTTTTATCTATTACTCCGCATATCAGCTCTCCGTTCTTTATAACCACGTATGCATCGTATGGGCATTTCTCACGCAGGCAGACATCACAATTTCTACATATGCTGGCTTTGAGAGAGTAGCTGAAATCCTTCGGAAGAAAGAGGCTAAATATCTGCTTGCCGGTCCATAGCTCCTGAGGCTTCTTTATCGCTGGTTCAGGAATCTTCCCCTCGTATCCAGCCGCCATTAAAAGCTTGCAGACTTCCTTCTTAGTGAGGAATGTGGATTTCCGGGTGAGAAGATAAGCAGCCGTTATGAAGTCTCTGATAGCACCTATTATTGGACCGCCGAATCTTGGAGATAGGATCTGGTCCTGAACCTGCATTAGGATTCGGGCCTCAGTCTGAGCCTCTTCGCTTTGAGGGACATGCAGGTTCATTTCGTCTCCATCGAAATCCGCGTTATATGGTGGGCAGACGCAGAGGTGAAGACGGAAAGTCTTGTATGGGAGAACTTTAACGTAATGCGCCATTATAGACATGCGGTGAAGGGACGGCTGCCTATTGAATATTACTATGTCTCCGTCTCGCAGATGCCTCTCAACGATGAATCCGGGCTCTAGAGACTCGGCGATCTTCTCTCTATCAATAACGAATTCTAGCCTAACCCGCTTGCCGTCTGGTCTTACAAGATAGAGGGCCCCCGGATACTTTTCCGGCCCGTTGATAATTAGCTTTCTCATCTCTTCAATATTCCATGGAGTAACCTTTTCTGGAACAGAAAGCTTCTTGGCTATTTCTAGGGGAACTCCAACCTCATTGATATCTAGGTTTGGATCTGGACTTATAACTGTACGCGCTGAGAAATCAACACGCTTTCCAGATAGATTTGTTCTGAATCTTCCTTCTTTCCCCTTAAGCCGTTGCGATAGAGTCTTCAGAGCTCGTCCTGAGCGATGCCTAGCTGGAGGGATGCCGGAGGATTCATTATTGAAATAGGTTGTTACGTGATACTCAAGGAGCTCTGTTAAGTCTTGAATTATAAGTGTTGGAGCTCCGGCTTCCAGGTTCTCTTTGAGTCTTTCATTTATTCTAATGACATCTACAAGTTTGTGGGTAAGATCATCCTCAGATCTGATTCCAGACTCTAGGGTGATCGACGGCCTAACATAGACCGGTGGGACCGGGAGAACTTGAAGTATCATCCATTCTGGACGAGCATGCTCAGGATCGTATCCTAGAATCCTTAGATCATCATCAGGTATTCTCTCAAATCTTTCCCTTATCATGCTTGCGGTTAGCCGCTGCACGCCCTTTTCTGTATGTTCATAGAAGATTGTAGGCTTAACAAATTCTATCTTGTATTGCTTCGCTCCACAATGAGGACACTGCATTATTGATTTAGCATGATCAATGAGGTTATGGTAAAATGAGTCCGGAACCTCTCCAAGTAGTTTCTTGATCTCCTCACTCTGAGCCTTAGCCTTCGATATACTCTTATCGTCAAGCAGGATTCTGCCACAGTTTCTACAAAACGCTTGAAGGAGATCGTGAATATTCTTGGTGAACTCGACATGTATTATTGGAACAGCCAGTTCAATGTGGCCAAAGTGACCGGGGCACTTCGTCGCTGTATTACCGCATGTTCCGCATCTTTGCCCCGGCTCAAGAACTCCGAGCCTATTATCCATCAGACCAGAAGGTATCACCGCTCCGTCTTCATCATATGTATCCGCCGTTTTTATCTCCGCAACTGAAAGCTTACGTATCTCTTGAGGAGAGAGTATTCCGAAACGGATGGCGTCAATAACTTTTCCGTAAGATTCTTCAACCGCCATTTTTATGCCCTCTCTTTAAGAATTAATCTCGGAGAGATACAGAGACTCATAAGCTCTTGGAGTAAAAGTTTAAAGGCGTATGAGACTTGAACCGGGGAGATCTTCGCTTTGTCCCCGCAGATTCTACAGACGTACTTTCGCTGCCTCATATCGTAATATGCGATGTAACCGCAGTTCTCGCATACGTAAAGCGTGTATTTGTCTGATTCTTCTAGAAGCCTATCATGAAGTAGCATTGCAGCTCCATGCCCAATTAGGCAGTCCCGCTCCATCTCTCCGAATCTTAATCCTCCGCCCCTAGCGCGTCCCTCGGTTGGTTGCCTAGTTAACATCTGAACTTGGCCTCTCGCCCTCGCGTGAATCTTGTCAGAAACCATGTGATGAAGCTTCTGATAATAGACCACTCCCATGAATATCTCGGCCTCATACTTTTCTCCTGTCACACCATCATAGAGAACTTCTCGGCCAGTATAACTGAAACCTAGGTCGATGAGTGCTTTCTTAAGCGCATCTCCCTTCACACTTGAAAATGGAGTTCCATCGATTATTTTTCCTTGCGCCGCACCTACTTTGCCAGCGAGTGATTCTAAGAATTGACCTATAGTCATTCTGGATGGGAAGGCATGCGGATTTATTATGATGTCAGGAACAATCCCATCGACGCTGAAGGGCATATCCTCCTGGGGAACTATCATACCTATGACTCCTTTTTGACCGTGGCGGGAAGCAAATTTGTCCCCTATTTCTGGGATGCGTTCATCCCTCACTCTAACTTTAACGAGCTTGTTTCCCTCATTTGTTTCTGACAGAAAGACGGCGTCAACTATTCCCTTCTCAGAGGGCCGCATACTAACTGAGGAATCCCTCATGCTTGGACCTCTTATCTCGAACTCTTTATATTCTTCGAGGAAACGCGGCGGACTGACTCGCCCTATCAGGACGTCTCCTCCGGATACTTCAGATTCAACACCAACTATGCCGTCCTCCTCTAGGAAGCGGTAATACTGCTCTCCTCGGTATCCTCGAATTCCAGGCTCTGGTATCTTAATCTCATCTCTTAATCCTCCTAAATAGTGGAGACATTCAGCCTCGTAAATTCTGTAGAAGGACGACCGTGCAAGTCCCCTTTCTATAGAAGCCTTATTGAATATTAGAGCATCCTCCATGTTATATCCTTCAAATGAAAGCACAGCTACGATGCAGTTCTGTCCGGAGGGGCGTAGATTATAGCCTATAACCTCCATCGGCTTAGTCTGCACTATTGGCACTTGTGGATAATGAAGTATGTGAGCGCGTGAGTCTACTCTGAACGGGAAGTTTGACGCGTAGATGCCTAGAGCCTGCTTTGCCATGGCCGACTCATATGAGTTACGTGGAGATTGATTATGCTCAGCATATGGTATGAGAGAGGCGCATATTCCGAGAATCGAATAGGGCGTTATCTCTAGATGTGTATGCTCCGGGGTTACGTCTTTGGGATCAAGAGCTATCAGCGCGTTCTCCTCCTCCTCTGCATCCAAGTATTCGATGACGCCGCGTTTTATGAGGTCCTCCCACTTCCATTCTCCTTTCTTAACCTTCTCTATCTCTTCGGGTCCTAACTTTGGCTTACCATTCTCGACGATTATAAGTGCTCTCCTAACTCTTCCCTCGTCGCAGTTCACGTAAACTTCATCGTTACTTTCATTAATCTTAGAGAAGTATGCAATGTTTATTTCAGAGGAGATCTCCCCTCTCCTTCTGGCTTCTCTTAATTCTTTCACGAGCTTGTGTGGAGAAGCATGATAGCCGATTGGGCAGCCGTCGACGAAGACTTTAGCTCCGGAGAGCTTCAACTCCCTACTTGCCTCAGCAAGCGGGACTACTCCTCTTTCATAAAGCATCTGTTTAACTTTTTCTGGGTCATAGCCCACTGAGATTACTGCTGAAAGAGCAAGATTCTTGACTAATCCACAGTTTGCGCCTTCAGGAGTTTCATTTGGACAGAGTCTGCCCCAATGGGTAGCGTGGAGATCGCGGGCTTCAAAGTTAGGCTGGCTTCGGCTAAGGGGAGATTGAAGTCTCCTAAGATGGCTGAAAGTAGATATCATGTTGGTTCTATCTAGAAGCTGCGTTATCCCTACGCGTCCCCTTCCCCAATTTCCAGTCGCAAGTGAATGCTGAATCTTATCAGTAACTATTCCAGGCCTAACGGCTATTGATATGCCAAGCATCCTTCTTCTAGCGCCCATTCTCTCCAGTTGATACTTGATGTCTCGGCAGAGATTTCTGAATGCAACTCGGAAGAGATCGGATAGCAGGGGGCCAGCGAGCCTTAAGCGCTTATTCTTAAAGTGATCCTTGTCATCCGGCTTCCGTCTTCCAAGCTTAAGTTCTATGGCTCGACGAGCCATTTCTCCTAAGAAGAAGGCTTTTTCTTTCCTCGACTCCTTAGTCCTTCCAATATGGGGAAGAAGATTCTTGTCAATTATGTTTTCAGCTTTTGCTAGACGATAACTTTTTATCTGACCATAGGCAGCCCTATTTCCGATATACAAAAGAGCGTCTTCAACCGTATCGACGCCTTCAGCGGCATCAAATGACGCCTCTAGCTCGCCTTGAACAGTCTCGTCAAGTGAGACTGCCTCAGCTATCTCTCTATCCGACTCCAGACCAAGCGCTCTCATAAGTATAATGAATGGAATCTCTGTGGATATTCCAGGAACCGACACGTTTATGCGTCCATCGGATTTGATACGTAATTCAATCCTCGCCCTAAAACCTACAGTTGTGGAGAAAACTTTAGCCTCATACACTGGGCTAGATCCGCTTGTGTCTATATCTGTGAGAATACGATTCGGAGCTAAATCCTCGATCGCCACAATCACTCGCTCAGAGCCGTTGATTATGAAGTATCCTCCTGGATCCAGTGGGTCCTCTCCATGCCTTATTAGATCCTCCTCTGAAAGTCCGGAGAGGAGACAGAACTTGGATTTCAGCATGACAGGCAAGTCGCCAATGTAAACTAGCTCCTTTAAATCTGTGCGTTCTCTTCCATCTATCACCGGCGTCATCTCGACGGATAGAGGCATGGCATATGTGAGATTTCTTAATCGAGCTTCCATGGGATATATCTCGTGACGTGTTCCGTCAACCTCAGTTACGTAGGGACCGTAGATCACATCGTTCTCAACTTCTCTAACTATGAAAACTCGGCCGAACTTTATCTTGTACGGACCTTCCGGAACCTCTATGTCTATCCCGCCTACCTCATCAATAACTTGTTGAAGCCCATGCTCCACAAATTCATTATAGGAGTCTAGATGCTGTCTAACAAGCCCCTTCTCCTCAAACATCGCCTTTTGTATTAGGAATGCATCTTCTGGACTAATCAATTCATATCAACCTCTTCAAGCATTCTCGATCGGCTCCTATCAGAGAGATAGGATCTTCTCCATCTCTCTCCAGTAAATAAAAGGATACTGAACAGATTTTATCGGCGTTTTTCGCCATATTTATGGAGCATCCCCTTCCTTTAGGCTTCACAAAGTAACGAAAGCGCATATTTAAGGATTACTTTAAGGTATTCATAGGTGAACTTATAAATATATTTGACAGTCTTCACGATATCTCGTCTCTCTTTAAAAAATCTTTTCTAAATCGGAGATGCTGTTTCCTTCATCACCGTTAATACATCATTCAGAACGGCTGAGACCGTCTCCTCTCCAGCGCCGTGACCTATCAATGTGATCTCCCTTGCCAGGTCTGTCTCTATGTGAATAGCATTCAGTGTACCATGGACGCATAGAGGATGATTTATCGGAACGAGCTTTGGAGATACTTCTATATGCTTATCGATTGTGCTGATGAGTTTTATAGCGAATTTTGACTTCTTGGCTAGGCTTATAGCCTCTTGGGTAACCCTTCTTATTCCTGTTCTTTTAACATCCTCAAACTTTACGTTCCTATTCATCAATGCGTTTGCGAGTATCACCGCCTTGCAGGCCGCATCTATTCCGTCAACATCATATGATGGATCCCTTTCGGTGAGGCCTCTTTCCCGGGCTTCCTTTAAGGCTAGTTCGAAGCTTGTTCCTTCAAAGTACATTCTTGAAAGGATATAATTTGTTGTTCCATTCAGTATTCCCACGATTCTCCGTATTATGTCTCCCTGGAGACATTTCCTAACGAGAGAGAAAACGGGTACTGCTCCCGCAACTGTGCCTTCGTAGAGAAGAAGACAATCATTCTTCTCAGCTAGGCTTGTAAGTTCCTTAAAGGCCACGACGAGCGGCCCCTTATTTGATGTGACTACGTGAATCCCCTTTTTGAGAGCCGCTTTTATGAAAGAGAGACCTGGCTCTCCATCATTGATATTTGTAGGAGTCGCCTCGACCATTAAGTCTGCTTCTCCCTTCTCAATAATCTCCTCGGTTGATCCGCCTTCTCTATATTTTCCAGAGTATTCTGATAGTCTCTTCACATAGCTAAGTCTTTCGAGATCAAGCCCTTTCGAATCGTATAAGTAGCCTTTGCTATCTGAGACGCCGATAACCTTGAAGCTTGCATCCACATTTCTTATGAGATCTATCTTTTTGTAAAATGCTCTCACAAGTTTTCTGCCGATGAAGCCAAAACCGACAATTATGACGTTCAACTTTGTTCTCCCTGCCTCCACTATATTGGAAGTATTACAAGCGAGTCTTCTGATTCCGCTACTCTCCTAAGATTTTCCAATGTCTCGTCAAGAAGATCAGTCGGAACTTCGATCTCAAGCTTCAAGCATGCATCTTTTGATGTTGGAGCTGAAACCTCGAATCCTATAATCTCCGCGTTTCTCAATCCTTCTTGGACGATACGTTCCAAATCAGCCTTGCCTACTAAAATAGCTGTGATATGAGCTGTATCGACAACTTCCTCAGCCTTGATGAGGGTAACTCCTATCTTTCTTAAGTCATTGATTGTTTTCTGCATGTTCCATTTTGAGGGAAAGTCGACTACGAGGCTTACGGGAACGAATCCTGCTGAGGGATTCTCACGTTCATGAATTATGGAGATTATGTTTCCGCCGTTCTTCGCAATTGGCTTGAGAGCTTTAAGGAGCTGTCCGGGCCTATCAGCCAACGCGATCGTTAAGTCAAACTTCAAGGTTTATTCCTCTACGCCTTTAGGGAGCTCTGAAAGTTCCGCCTTTATCAGCTGATTGTACAAGAAATGAGTATCTGCGCAGGTATCCTTTATTAATCTTTGGCGGCTTAGGCTTCCATCTTGAAAGCCTCCGCCTCATTTCTTCTCCATCTATTTCTACGTTGAGTGACCTCTTGGGAACATTAATGCTTATTACATCGCCTTCTTTCACTACGGCTATAGGACCACCAGCCGCAGCCTCCGGCGATATATGCCCTATGCACAGACCTCTCGTTGCCCCTGAGAATCTTCCATCAGTTAATAATGCAACAGACTCGATTAGACCCATACCAGCTATGGCAGCCGTTGGTGAGAGCATCTCTCTCATTCCAGGGCCTCCTTTAGGTCCCTCGTATCGAATAACAATCACGTCTCCCTCGTTGATCTCCTTGTTCAGGATGGCTTTCATGGCTTCTTCTTCGGAGTCGAAGACTCTTGCTGGCCCTCTGTGAGTAAGCATCTTAGGCGGAACGGCCGTAACTTTGAGCACGGCGCCGTTCGGCGCCAGGTTCCCTTTGAGCACGGCTATTCCGCCCTGCCTATGGATTGGATTATCAAGCGGACGTATGACCTCCCAGTCATAGATAGCGGCGTCTTTAATATTCTCCCATACTGAGCGGCCAGTTACCGTTATAGCGTCTAGATGGAGATTATTCTTTAGAACCTTCATTACCGCCGGGATTCCGCCTGCTGCTTCAAGCTCGGCTAAGTCATGCGGTCCAGCTGGTCTCATATCACATATATGTGGAGTTCTTCTCGCAATCTCGTCGAAAACCTCGAGAGGCAGGGAGACTCCGGCTTCATTAGCTATAGCCGTTAAGTGTAGAACGGCGTTTGTTGATCCTCCGAGGGCCATGTCTACGGTTATAGCATTCTCAAATGCTTCTCGCGTTAGGATATCCGAGGGCTTAAGATCCTCCTTAACCATTTGAACGATTCTTTCTCCACTCTTTTTTGCTATCCTAGCCTTTTGAGACGAGACTGCAAGTGACGATGCGCATCCGGGAAGCGAGAGACCTATGGATTCAGCTATGCAAGCCATGGTGTTCGCAGTGTACATTCCATTACATGATCCGCTACCTGGGAAGGCTCTGTCCTCTATTCTCTTCAGCTCCTCCTCAGTCATTTTTCCAGCCGTTACTTCACCTACTGCTTCGAAGATCGCGGTTACGTCAACCTTTCTTCCTTTATATATCCCGGAGAGCATAGGGCCGCCGGTTACCACGATCGATGGAATGTTAAGTCTAGCCGCGGCCATCATCATTCCGGGGGTTATCTTGTCGCAGTTGGTGAGCAAAACCAGCCCGTCAAACCTGTTCGCTTCAGCGACTACTTCGATCGAGTCCGCAATTATCTCCCTTGAAGGCAGAGAATAATGCATGCCTACATGTCCCATTGCTATTCCGTCACAGATGGCTATTGTATTAAACTCGAATGGAACTCCACCTGCTGATCGAACACCCGCCTTAACATATTCTACGAGCCTATTAAGGTGCATATGGCCGGGAACAGTCTCAGCGAAGCTATTAGCGATGCCTATGAATGGTTTATCAAAATCCTCATCTGTAACTCCTAGGCATTTCCATATGCTTCTTTGAGGAGCTCTTTCGATTCCGCGTTTAACAACATCGCTTCTCAACGTGGACCCCACAACTTCTTTTATTGTAAACTCTTAAACTTTTTGGCTTCAAGGTCTATTTGAGCATTGCAAATTCGCTCTTTAGGGGATGATGCCGAAAGGCTTTTATACAACGTCATGATGTTTTGATGATCTGAGGTTGCTGAAAATGGGGTATCGTTTTATCGAATAGATTCGCAGAGAAGATCTTGATTTTTGATACTACGCTGAGAGACGGCGAGCAAATGCCTGGAGTTTCTTTAACCCCTGAGAAGAAACTGAAGATAGCGAGGAAACTTGATGATCTCGGAGTGAACGTGATCGAAGCTGGATTCGCAGCAGCGTCTCCGGGCGAGATGGAAGCTATAACTTTGATATCCAAGGAGAATCTTAAAGCCGAGATCTGCAGCTTCGCAAGGGGAGTGAAGAAAGACATAGATGCAGTTGCAGAGAGCGGGGCAGACTCTGTATTTCTCGTGATTCCATCATCAGATCTTCATATAAGGCATAAACTGAGGAAGACAAGAAATGAAATCTTAGATTTAACGTCTCGAAGCGTTAGATACGCGAAGGATCTTGGGCTTATCGTTGAGTTCGGGCTTGAAGACTCAACTAGGGCAGACGTAGAATTCATTAAGAAAATGATAAGCGAAGCCGTGTCTGCCGGAGCTGACAGAGTTACGCCATGCGATACAGTAGGCGTTTTAACCCCTGAGAGGGCGTACGAGTTCTATTCTGAACTGAGAGAGGCCTTTCCAGACGTGACTCTCGGAGTTCACAGTCATGATGACTTTGGAATGGCCGTTGCGAACTCCATAGCTGCTCTTAAGGCGGGCGCGGATGAGGTTCACGTCACAGTGAACGGGCTGGGTGAGAGGGCTGGAAATGCAGCTTTAGAGGAAGTTGTGGTCTCACTGAAGCTTCTCTATAATATTGAAACCTCCATAAAAACAGAGAAGATCTACGACGCTTCCCTTTTAATCTCGAGGCTGACTAACACGCCTATTCAGCCGAATAAGGCAATAGTCGGAGAAAATGCATTTGTCCACGAATCCGGAATACATACACACGCTATCCTTTCAGAGCCCTCAACGTACGAGCCTATACCTCCGGAGATCGTTGGAAGAAAAAGAAGACTCGCAGTTGGAAAACATGCCGGTTCACGTGGAATAAAGGCGGCTCTTGAGGAGATGGGACTCCATCCAAACAAGGAGCAGCTATTGGAGATCTTCAATAGAGTGAAGGCATTAGGGGATAAGGGGAAACTCATCACCGACGCTGACTTGTATGCTATAGCTGAATCCGTGATGGATCTTCCAGCAAATAAAGTCATCGAGCTTGAAGA
>JAGGZB010000163.1 GCA_021162225.1 Candidatus Bathyarchaeota archaeon
GAGAACGATTATGAACCTATACTTGAAATCGCGAGAGAGAAAAATATTGGAACTATAGTTATGAAGGCCTTCGCTAAGGGTCCTTGGCCTCCTGAAGTCGCTGAGCATCCTGAGAAAAGACCATACTCAACATAGTACGAGCCCTTCAGTAGCCAGGAAGAGATAGATAGGTGTCTCTGGTTCGCGCTGTCTCAGGGTGTGACAACAGTGGCCTCCGCGGGAGATATTCGCTTAGTTCCAAAGATAATTGATGCTGCTGAGAGATTCCGCGAATTAACCATGGAGGAACAGGAGAAACTTGTTGAGTCAGCGGCGAATCTGAAGCCTATATTTCCTAGATCCTGAAGTCTCAGTCTTTCTTAGTCTCGGTTACATGTCAGACTGTTACTTGAAAGTCTCTTTCTAGGGAATAATGCACTTACTGAGCTATGAGCTTTACGCTTTAGGATCCCTGATTAAGGATGATGCATACAAAATGAAGGGAGATTAGCGATTCATAAAGCTTCAAATCTGCTGAGCCATCTTTCATATGCTTTTAAGGCTTCCTTTGGTATACTTGTTTTTCTATCTTGCAAAACTTCAAGGAAGTCCTGCATAGTTATTTCACGCGGCAAGGCTTCTTTATCGATCTTTCCGGACTCGAAGAGTTCACTATTCACTCTTAGCTGAACTGACTGGCAGACATCCAAAATGTCGCTTCCAGAGAATCCCTCAGTCAGCCTCGCCAGCTCTTCAAGATCGACGTCCTGAGACAACCTTAAATCCTTCGTGTAGAGCTTGAAGATTCCGAGGCGATCGTGAAAGTCCGGAGGGGGAACATAAATTCTTTTCTGAAACCTTCTTATGAATGGGCCGTCTAGTCTCCAAGGCTTATTGGTGGAGCCTATCACGTAGACGTGGATGAGCTTCTTCTTGTCTATTATACCATCCATCTCCTTAAGAAACTGGTTGCGCACCCTCATCTCTCCACCGACCTCGAGACGGTGGGTTCCCATCAGGGAATCCACCTCATCAATGAAGATTATTGAGGGCATCCTCTTAGCTCGCTCCCTAGCAATCCTAAAGATCTTCGCAACGTTCTTTTCAGCCTCGCCGAGCCATTTAGACATGACTGAAGCTGCATCAACCGAGATAAATGTCGCCTTAATCTCGTTTGCAACCGCCGCGGCTAGAAGGGTCTTTCCGCATCCGGGGGGGCCGAAGAGGAGTATTCCTCTCGGCCATCCGAGGGGGAAGAGGTCTGGTCTTAGAGATGGGTAGACGATTGCCTGTCTAATCGCTCTCTTCGCTTCTTCAAGCCCCACTATTTCATTCCAGTGTACATCTGGCGGATCCCGTATGATCAAGTCTTCGATCGGGTCTTTCTGAGACTTCTGCTCTGAGCCATAATTCGTTTCGTCATAGTCTGATCTGCCGTTAACCCATACGTCTTCCAGCAGTCTGATCCTCATCTCGTAGGTCTTGGCTCTCTGGATGAAGAACCTAGTTAAGTTATGGTTTGGGTAGGCGTGTACAAGCTTAAGTAGGCAGTCAACAGCTTTCTTATAGGCTGCTATAGCTTCCTCCCTTTTTCCCTGCCTGTCTAGGGCTACAGCTTCCTGAGCGTGTCTAACTGCTATTTTTTCCAGCTCTTCTAGACCGCTCATCTCCGTCACTGTTGAATCTCTATCTTGCCCTTCTTTTTCAGCGATTCGAGAATCCGCAAAACCTTATCATACGGCATGTTCAGCTCTCTAGCACACCTATTGACATTCATGTTTCCATTATTTCTTTCGATATAATCAAGCACCAGTTCCTCGGCTAAAAATGAGGATACATCGAAGGTCTTCTTTGAGGATGATTCTTCTGTGGAGTGGACGCCATGGTTAGTGACGGATAAGGCTATTGCAGGCTTGTCAACTCTTCTCAGAGCAGGCTTTTCTGTCGGAGGCTCAGGAATCTTCGCTTCAAGCTCCCTCTCCACAGTAGAGGCTGCTTCACGCAGGATTGCCTCCGCACTAGGTCCGGCGGGCTGGATTAGCACGGGCATCGACAGGTTAAATTCGGTCTCCTCAAGTATCTCATTAACAACAGCGTTAAGCCTGCTTATTTCAGGAATCATTGATGGAATAACATCTGCCACAAGGTTAAGCGCGTTCCTAACTTCTCCGAATGTTTCGCGTAGGGCTTCGAGGTTTGAAGAGACTATTCTTATTGTATCAAGTCTTATTATCGCTCTTTCAACGGCAAGCTGAACATACTTGAGAATGGAGAGCACTCTTCTTATCTCGGCCAGCTCATTCGCGTATACTGTTGCTCTCGCCCTTGAACCTTTCTTAACACATGCGGCACATGTATTGAATAAATCGTGGCTTCTTTTCTCAAGTTTCGAGACTGCAAGCTCAATTCTTGAATAGCATTTTCCAAGCTCCCTAGTGGCATCTAAGACGGCTTCGTTGAGTGATTTTCGTCTTCTACGGAGAATCTTATCGATCATTATGCCTCGCCGGAGGAATATTTTTAGAAGACCGAAGTTCCTATTCTTGGATTAGACGTACGGGAACCGCTTTTTTACCCTCTTCCCCTTTCTCTTCTCCGGACTCTTCCTCAGCTATTTGAGATTCATCTTCCTCTTTCTTCTCTTCAAGAGTTATTTCAGGCTTTTCTTCAAGAAGCGCATTAACTCTCTCCTTGGTTCGTAGCAGCTCAAGCCTTTTCTGTTGAGCATTCTTTACATCTCTAAGTAGAGCGACTATTGAGCGCTTATAGACTTCTTCGTTTATGTTTCCCATGGCATGTTCTATTTCTAGGAACGCCCTTCCCGTCTGGAGGCTCTTTATATACTCTTCCTGAAGCCTAGCTTCTTTATTAATCTCTTCGATGAGGCTCTTCGCCTCATTTTCCATCTCCTTAAGCATGCCATCAAACTTCTTTATGAGACTTTCAAAGATCTCCCGTGGAACTATTTTCTCTTTTGAGAGCTTTTCGAGAACAATCTTCCTTTTCTTAACTACAGGAAGGTTCTTAGATAGATTCTTCAGCTTCTTTTCAATAGGCGACAAAATGAATGCCTTGTCGCCTTCGATTTGCAGCATATCAGCGGGGTACTTCTCTAAAGCGCCATGTCTTTCTACAAGAACCTCTTCAACCTTCCCCGAAGCGTCCATTATGAAGGATACTATGATGCCTGACTCTTCTTCCCCGCTGATCTTTACGGCCTTTCCTATCATCTTCGAAGCGTCAAAATTCTCATTCATTCTAAGCTCCTCCAAACCAACTACATTTTCAATATTCTGAATGTTTATAATCTTCCTTGAATCCTTCAGGTTGCTTTAGAGACGGCAGCTCCGGGAATTTCTCTTTCATTCTCTGCTCAGCTACTATCGCTGCCTCCCTCAAGATCTGCTGCGCATCCTCGCTTGCAACTTCGAAGTCCGGAGTTACACCCGTTGTATGTCCAGCTTCAATCATTATATCGTTAAGCATCGTTCCGACTTGTTCAAGTTCTTTCTCAGCCGTTGGAAGCACTCCGGCTATTCCGGATCTGATACTTCGTAGAACCTCTATTGCTGGAGCTAGGTTTACGACGGCGTTTCCTAGCTGGCTGACTGTTTTCAGTCTTAGCACAACTCTTTCTAGAGCTAGTTGGGCATTAACCATAAAGTTAGCCATCTTCCTTAGTTCTGCCAGCTCATTCGCGAAGATGTTCGCCCGCTGAATCTGATTCTTCGAGTATGCATCCACAACCTTCGAGAAAAGATACTTATCCCTATCAGAGAATCTATTCAAAACGCTTTCTAAATATTGAATCTGAGCCTCTATCCGTCTTATCGCAAGTTCTATTTTAGACTTCAAAGGAATCGAAGGCTTCAGCATGTTTTTTAATCCTCTTCTTTCTCCTTCTTCCCATCTTCTAGTGAACTTCGATGACAATAACTGTTCACCTTGCTTAATGCAAGATCTCCCCCTCAATTAGAACCTTCCTATTATGCTGAGAATATCTGAGCATATATCTGGATGTATATGTTGGCCCATACTCACACTGATCTTTTCTTATTCGGCATAGCAAAAAGTGATGGGAGGATCTCTCAATATTTACAAGAAGATATCTTCTATCTAGCTCGGCGAGAACTCCTCAAGCGGCTTCTTTAGAATCTCTGGATGTCTCCCTCCGCGAATCGCTTCAACTCTGCTTAACGCCTTCCTAACATCATCCTTGCCGAGATGAGCTGAGATGGTCACTCTGGAATGGTACTTCTCGCCTGGTTTGAGGACAACTACTCTTCCATGTTTCCTTTCGAAGGGTTTAACGTTTGGAAAACTTGTTCCCGGCTCCAGTCCAGTTACATATCCATCCTCGAGGCTGGATGTATTCTTCCAAAGCGTGAAGTAAGGTAGTTCCTTCACTGAATATGATATGGAGACTGCCTTGTCCATGCCCTTATTTGCCAGAAGAACCGTCGTGTTTCCATCCTTGTCTGAGAGCATCTTCATGAAGTAAACTTGCTCTGTGAAGCCGCTCTGCGGCGGGCCATAAACATCGAAGTTCTCAATTTCCTTAGCGGCTATCAAGTCTCTTGGAGCAACCTTCTCGATCGGCGCTATGAATCGGCTTCCCTCCTCTAGGATTGGCGAACCATAATTACAGTGGTACAAGATCTGCATCTCAGTGGGGGTTCCTCCGAGGTTCTCAATAACGTCATAGATAGTGAATAAGTTGCTTCCAGGAACGGTTCTAATAATGGATGAAAGTTTAAGGTTAGGTCCGAACATTGATCTCTCATAAACTACTCCCTCAACCTCTAATGTGAATGGAGGCTCCAAGCCGACTCTGACATTTACTAGGGAAGCTGGAGTATTCGCTATTTTGCCGTGGAGAGTAAGCGTAATCTCCTTTTTCCTTCCCATATTGTCCGTGATCACATCTGTTCCGGGAGCTCCAAAATTGCTGAGGCCGCAGCGGACTATCATCTCATTGAATCCTTCCAGCCATCCAAGCCCGCCTCTTGCCTCCAAGTTTATGTGTCGCGGGTGAACGGGGTTCTTGATTGGAGAGTTCCATCCTAGAAACATGGACTTGTACATTCCCTTCCATATGCTCATGCCCCGCGTAGGAACTATTATGAGTGCGAGTTCACCATTATCCAGCGTGATAAGGTCCACACCGTCTGAGAGGCCTCCGTAAAGCCTACGCTTCTCAATCCGCCATTTCCCACCGTTCCTCAGCTCTCGACTGGATAGGCTCCACTTCTCCACGTATACCTCATTATCTTCATCTAAGAGCGTCTTCTCGAAAAAATGGGACATTCTAATCCATTCCGGCTCCTCCATGAATATTTTATTCCGTAACGTTATACGTATTTCGCAAATACACGCTTCGCTGAGCCATAAGATAGAAGATTAGCGGAGATTTTTCGTGTAACTTGAAGTTTTTAAGATTTTCTTCTCTTACTCGGATGAGGGGAAGACTGCGAGATGAATTCTGGGAATAAATACTTTTGTCTCCGAGATTCACAGCAATGATCATCTACTTCTGTGCTTTGTTTTCGTCACCATAAGTTCTGGATAGAACGATAAGCGAATAGGCCCCGCTAATTCCCGTGTTGCTCGTATCTCTTCTTAGTCGCGGTCGCTTGGATCGGATGGCCACAACCCGCGGTCTCTTCCCCGCTGAAAAGCTGAAGGGCGGTGATATGATGGAAGGAATCAGCCAGAACTCGGAACCTCCACCAATTACGCTTTCTATGCCGTCTCTTGACATTTCCTTTCCGCTAAAAGCCGAATCCTTAAGTATGGTTAAATTCTTAATTTGTTTATATCCATATTCATAAGGCATCTTTGATGAAGCTAGGAGAGAAGGATTTTGAAGTCTTCACGTATTCCGGGCTTTTACAAGCTTAGTGTTAAGGAGCGTATGAAGATAGTTAAGGAGTTTGCGGGACTCACCGATGAGGAGGCAAGTCTCCTGCAGTCAACCGGATCTCTAAGCTTGGAGTTAGCTGACCGCATGATCGAGAACGTTGTTGGAGCGATACCCATACCTCTCGGAATAGCTGTTAACTTCTTGATAAATGGAAAGGACTACTTGATTCCTATGGCGATCGAGGAGACATCAGTTGTCGCCGCGGCGAGCTACGGAGCGAAGATGACGAGAAGCAAAGGGGGAATCTTTACTGATAGCACGGAGCCGGTGATGATAGGACAGATTCAAGTGGTTAAGGTCAAAGATCCATACCGGGCTAGAATGGCAATACTTGAGTCCAAAGATGAGATTCTAGAGAAGGCAAATGAGCAGGATCCGATGCTGGTCTCAGTCGGCGGCGGAGCAAAGGATGTCAGGGCTAAAGTGATACATACGATAAGAGGAGCCATGGTTATCGCGGAGCTACTTGTGGACTGTAGAGACGCGATGGGGGCCAACGCTGTGAACACGATGGCTGAGGCTGTAGCCCCGATGATCGAGAAGATTACCGGAGGGAAAGTACTACTTCGGATAATCTCTAACCTCGCAACCGAACGGCTTGCTAGAGCTTGGACAGTCGTGGATAAGGAGGAGGTAGGCGGAGAAGAAGTCGTTGATGGAATTGTCGATGCATATGCATTTGCAGCCGCCGATCCATACCGAGCCGCGACGCATAATAAGGGGATACTGAATGGAATCATAGCCGTAGCTCTCGCGACATGTAATGATCA
>JAGGZB010000150.1 GCA_021162225.1 Candidatus Bathyarchaeota archaeon
AACATGAACGCTATTCTCGGAAAGACTCGACCAGGAGACATGGGCTTCGACATTGTGCATCTGAATCTTCACAAGACCTTCTCAACTCCGCATGGCGGGGGAGGACCGGGCGCTGGGCCTGTTGGGGTTAAGGAGTATCTTAAAGATTTTCTGCCAGTACCGCTCGTCGAATATGATGGTAAGAAGTACTACTTGAACTATGATGTTCCTCACAGCATCGGGAAGGTTAAGGGATTCTACTGCAACTTTGACGTTCTAGTGCGGGCATTCGCTTACATCCTAACAGTCGGAGCTGAGGGATTAAAAAATATATCCGAGATATCCGTGCTAAACGCTAACTACTTAGCCTCAAAAATATCCGATATTAGAGGTTTTGATATTCCCTATGGCAGGGGTAAGCCTAGAAAACATGAATTTGTAGTGAGCTGTTCACGGCTGAGGTCGGAGACGGGGATCTCAGCAAAGAATGTTGCGAAGAGACTCCTTGATTACGGCATTCATGCACCGACAATCTATTTCCCGCCTATAGTTGATGAGGCATTGATGATAGAGCCAACAGAGTCAGCATCTATAGAGGAGCTAGATGAATTCGTCAGGGCGCTGGAAGCCATATCGAAGGAAGCCTATGAGAATCCTGAAAAAGTTTTGAAGGCTCCGCACAATACTTCTGTAGGTCCGATTGATGAGGTTAAAGCTTCCCATCCTAGAACCCTCTGCCTAAGCTGGAGGATGTATAAGAGGAAATTTATGAAAGAATCAGTCAAGCCTTAAGGATTCGTCTTTCTTTTTCTCCCATACCTTCTCTTATCGTAGAATGGAAATTTGACTATCTCAGCCTTAGCCAAGCGGCCTCTTATTGAGATCTCAACTCTTTCTCCAACTCTGGAGTATTCGGGAGGAACATAACCCATCGCTATTCCAACCTTCAAAAGCGGAGACAGCGTACCGCTCGTCACATAGCCGATTTCCCTTCCGTTTTTCAATATGCTCATTCCCTTTCTCGGTATGCCCCTTTCAGTCATCCTTAACCCAACCCGAATCTTCTTCACGCCTTCCCTAACCTGACGCAGAAGGGCTTCCTTCCCTATGAACTCTCGGTCATCAAACTTCACTCCGAACCTCAGTCCCGCTTCTATCGGCGTAGTCTTCTCGTCAAGTTCATTGCCGTAAAGGCAGAACCCCGCCTCAAGCCGGAGAGTATCTCTAGCCGCGAGTCCGCACGGCTCAATGCCGAATTCTCTTCCTGCTTCTAGAATAGCATCCCATAGATCAAGCGTCTTTCTCTCCCCTTCTTCAAAAAGATATAATTCGAAGCCGTCTTCACCCGTGTATCCCGTCCTCGAGATCAGGATTTTAACTCCGTTGAAGCTGAACCATGAGCTCCGCATATGCTTGATCTCAACTACTTTATCTCCGAAGATCTCTCTGAGAGTATCAGGTGATAATGGTCCTTGAACTGCTATCATCGGCACTTTCTCTGTTAGGTCTGAAAGCACAGCATCGAATGATCTCATATTCCTTCTTATCCACTCAATGTCCTTCTCATGATTCATTGCGTTAACTACTAAGAAAAACTCGTTTTGTGCGAGTTTAAACGCTAGGAAATCATCAATTATTCCTCCATTGCTGTTGCAGAAGAAGGCATGCTGAGCCTTCATAACCTCCAGTTGACTATAATTATTTGTTGATACATAATTTAGGAGATCCGCGGCTTGAGGGCCTTTGATAAGCAGTCTTCCCATATGCGAAGTGTCAAAGACTCCGACTCTCTCTCTAACAGCTATGTGCTCTGGTATTACGCCCTTATACCATAATGGCATCTCGTAACCAGCATACTCCCCTATGTGCCCATACTTCTCATGAAAGCTGAATAGGATAGTTCTCTTCATCTTCTCCACATCATTTCTTTTTAATTATCTCCCGGAGGAGATCCACGTATTGTTCCGGAGTTAGCAATCTCTTCAATTCTTCATCTAGGTTTGAAGGTTCAATCATCGCTATCCATCCCTCACCATATGGAGACTTGTTAACGAGCTCTGGGGAATCCCTCAGCCTCTCATTAATCTTAATGACTCTACCGGATACTGGGGAATAAACTTCGGAGACTGCCTTAATCGACTCCACAGTTCCCATAGGCTTCATCTGCTTAACTTCCATCCCTTCCTCAGGTAACTCAACGTAAACTATCTCGTGGAGACTCTTCTGGGCGTAATCCGTTACTCCCACCCTAGCTTTTCCGTCTTCAACTTTAATCCATTCATGCTCCTCAGTATAGAGAAGGCCTATGCGAACTTCGTATTCGTCAACCATAATCGAACGTTCAGGGCTTTTCTCTTCAGGCATACGAATCACTCCTAAACGAGCTAAGAATTAATATAAAGATAATGCAGACGCAAAAGATAATCTTTTTTAAGAGTGTACAAGTGAAATTGAAGGACTAGTGAGTTTTCACCGGGAGAACATTTGGAAAAATCAAAAAATAAAAAAGAATATTTATGGTATTTGATACACCAGTATCTGAGCGGGGGTGTCCGAGCGGTCAAAGGAGGCAGGCTTAGGACCTGCTGGCGTAGGCCTGCGCGGGTTCGAATCCCGCCCCCCGCACCAATTTACTAGTAAAATCGTGATGAAAACCCTGCCCCGCGCCAAGTACATGAATTCTGCTTTAGGCGTCTTGTCTTCTGAATAGCAAGGCCTTAATACCCTGGAATATGTGTCAGAACAAGATTCTGCTCTATATATCCATAATTTAAGTTTGGAGGAAGAATTGATTAAAGTTGCAACTCTTCAGCTGCTTCAAATCTTTTCTTAATGCTTACGATAAGAGTTTATGAAGATGAAGAAAGTTATAGATGACGCTTGATCGGAGCCGCTTGGTCACAACAAAACTATCGGATTAATGAATGAAAAACCGGGCATATAAAGGTCGATATAAGGACGCTTCTCTTAAGCGTGTCTAAACCTCTTCGACGTAACTTAGATGGTCTCATAAAATTTTCGGCTGAAAACTATTTTTTAAGTTTGGAGATGTTCGTCTCGTTCTTGAAAAACATAATGTCTCTCGCTGACAATCATAGACTGCAATGAGAGGGGAGGAAGCGCTTTCACTCTTCAATGTCCTCTTCTACAACTTCAAACCCAATCAGAGTGGCTAAATCCTTAAATTTTTCTCTGAAGTCACCGTAGAATACCACCCTGTGAACCCCAAATGTTTTCGAATCTAGGTTTTTAATTAGCGCTTTGGTATTAGTTTTGATAGCTATTTTCGTCCGGCATGCTAGATCATCCCACTCGTCGAAAAATTCTTTACCTGAAACTGTCTTCCCTGTGAAAATGGATATCTTCTTATCATGCACACTTATCTTGACCACTGTGACGGTTTCACCTATTGGTAGATTTACTTGTACGCAGGCGCCGCCTTCATTCTTCTTCCAACGTGGAAGGTTTCTGATGATATAGGGGCATCTCCTTTCATCTCCGTAAGGATTAAATGGGCATTCGCAGTGTCCGATTATGGCTATATTGTTATGTGGGTCTATTATGTAATCTCCGTTGAAGCCCGGCCTACCGGTTACGTAGAGCCCTAACTGCTGAGTGATTAAAGAATCTATTAGAGTCTCGGAAGTGGCTACCGTGCCATCTGTACAGAACTGTGAGGAAGGTAAGCCTTGAGACGGAATTGGACCTTTATGATAATCTGCAAATACGCCGTATCCTTCAGTTGTTATTGCATCGCATCCATATTTTTTCATTAGCCTTTTCATAGCCAAATATAGATTTGCTGATTTTAACACTTCAGCCTCATTAGTATCCTTCATTCCTTCTGCTTCATTAATCCACTTTTCCGCAACTTTCCTAGCTTCTCTCTCTTCAGTCTTATTCGTTTCCTCAAACAGCTCTTCCTGCGGAATAGGCACAAGTTTTACTCCAAACACTTCTTCTAAGTTATTAAGATATACTTTCTCATATCCTTCCCTATCTGATCCGGTTTGACGCGGTGTAGGTTCATACTCGCCGAGAACGGGCTTATCCGTGACAACTAGCACTCTTAATCCTTTCATTTTTGAAATGGCTTGGATTAATCTAATTTTTCCCGCTATATCCTCCAGCCTAGAAGAAAAGACGCGTCTATCTTTGTCGCACACCACGGGCAAGCATGACGTTAAGATCTTTTTCCCTTTATCACTAAATTCGAATATATCTTCCATCCATCTCCCCCATAGGGGAAACACAGCTATTATAGGCAAGCCGGTTGATATCAACTCCTCTGAGGGAGGGCCGAAGATAAGTATTCCATCTAAATC
>JAGGZB010000053.1 GCA_021162225.1 Candidatus Bathyarchaeota archaeon
CTCTAGGCGTCGCTCCAGTTAGCCTATTAACAAGCGCTGCATCATCAAGTTTTTCAAAGATGTTTCTAGCGGCTCCCGGAGGCACGTACCCACTAAATCTTCCACCTCCAAACGATCCAAAAGCCCATGAAGGTACTTCAACCTCAAACTTCTCTATCTTTTTTCTAACCTCATCTATATCGATGCCTTTCTTATCTAGCTCTTTTCTGAGAATCTCGTATCTTTCGGATATGCTAGATGAATAGGTCATATACATCACCCTTCAAAGCTATTACTCTTCAGATACTCTTTTTATCACTATCAAAGATAAAGATAAGTGACAACCGTTTGGTACATCAGCATTTAGAAGCGGCCGAAAAGGAGATTGAATGAATGCTTGATGAAGAAGAGAGGCTGAGAAAGGAAATAGTTGAGGTCTCCAGAAGACTTTATGAGAAGGGCTTCATGGCGGGTACTGGGGGAAATGTAAGTGCTAAACTACCTAATTCCCGATCTATATTAACTACTCCAAGCGGGGTATGCAAAGGATATCTTAAGCCGTCAGATATAGTGAAGGTTGATTTCGAAGGAAAAGTTATCGAGGGAAGACTGAAGCCAACTTCTGAGACGCCTATGCATACATTAATCTATAAGACTAGACCCGACGTCAATGCCATTATCCATGCCCATCCCCCGTTCTGTACTGGCTTCGCATGTGCAGGAATGCCAATAGACTCGTCGGTTTTTCCAGGAGCCATAGTTATTGTTGGAGAGATAGCCCTAGTCGAATATGCCACTCCGGGAACAGAAGATTTGGCGATGAAGGTCTCTGAAGCCGCAAAGACACATGACGCCCTGCTTCTTCAGAATCATGGAACAGTAACCTTGGGAGCCAGCCTCGAGGAGGCCTACTTAAAAACTGAGGTCCTAGAGGAGACAGCGCAGATTCTACTAATATCAAGCCTCCTAGGAGGCTTTAAGCCTCTTCCGGAGACAGAAGTGAAGAAGATAAGGCTGATGACTACTAAAAATGAGCAGAATACATAATAGCATCTCTACAGAATCAGCGTTTCTACCGGTTCACCGCGATAAAAATGAGCGTTATTTCGGCTTAAGGTTGCTGAGTTCAAGACCTAAAAAGATAATCCTCTAGGCATTAAATCGTGGGTTAAGCATCCAAAATTTAAAATATTACGTGACCGTGAAGGTGTCTAAAGCTCTGACCAAAGAGGAGAAGAATGTTGCTCGTCGAGGAGCTGACAGAGTTTCTAAGCGCCATCACTAGAAGATATGGAATCCTCGGATTTCTCTTATCTATGATTCTGCAGGCCATTATCGCTCCGATACCGGGAGAAGCCCTAATGGTGATTGGAGGCGCAGTTTTCGGCTCCCTGTCCACAATAGTTATAGGAGAGATTGGCGGATGCATAGGGGCGCTCGCCTGTTTCTTAATAGCAAGAAAGGGCGGAAGAACACTAGTTATTAAGATGATTGGTAGAAAAGGATTAGAATTTGCAGATAACTGGTTTAAAAGGCATGGTTTCTACGCGGTTCTGCTTGCTAGGCTTATCCCATTCATTCCGATCGACGCCATATCTTACGGAGCTGGATTGACGGCTATGAATCTAAAAAGTTTCTTCGTGGCAACAGCTATAGGTATGCTTCCAAGAGTGATCTTCTACTCATATATAGGAGAGTTCGCTGCAAATAATGTCATTGTTGAAATAGAAAAGATCTACATAGATTCGTTACTCGCCTTAACATTAATAGTGATAGTCGCTTCAACTCTTATCTACATACTAAAGATGTGCAGAAGGAGGGAACGGCTAGAAAATACTGATGATCCGGATTAGGCGCCTCCATCATCAAAGCCTATCAACAAAGGAAAAATAAGGAAGTTTAAGACTGAAGCTTTTGAGATATGGCGGAGAAGACTCTTTACGGCGAGGTCGAAAATGAATCAGAGAATAGACATAATCGTCAAGACGCTCATAGGATTAGAAAGAATAGCTGCTTCCAGAATCGAGGAGATGGGCATAGAATGCAGAGTTAATCCTAAACCATTTGGTCATCCCGGGGTTGTCACGGTTGAGCTGGTCTCAGAAGACAGAAAGCACGAACTGGCTGAAAAGATTCGAGAGGAGATACCGGAGGCTGAGCGGGTTCTCGTAGTCGAGAGATGCGTAAAGGCTGATCTTGAAGCCATAGCCGAAGCTGCCGTAGAGATTTCAAATAAGTTCCTAAGCGAAGATACAAGCTTCGCCGTTAAAACCGTTCGGCGAGGGACACATTCATTCACGAGCGTAGATGTAAACTGCAGAGTCGGCTCAGCCATAGTAAAGGCGTTGGGAGCCCCGGTGAACCTCGAATACCCCGACGTGTTATTCTGGGTTGAAATATTCAATGGCGTCGCCGCACTGGGAGTTATGGATGGAAAGGATGTTTGGAGAAAGGCTAAGCCCGGAAAATATGAGGTGAGAGAATTCTTTTCAAAAGTAGCAGTTGTGCAGATGCCATATTTCGGTCCGAGGGATTCAGTAAAGGCTATGAGCTCAAGAATAGGCAGAGCGGTTCAAATGTTCGAGGTAAATGAGCTCGTAATAGCAACCACCGGTCCCTCAGACGCAAGGCAGCTCGAATGGTTCATACACGGAGTGTTTGAGGGAATAGAATCCCGATATCAAATTCAGAAGAGAACATATGCGCATAAGCCTCACAGAGTCCACGTAACAGTTCAGGACATCTATCAGCTCGTCAGAGATAGAAGGAATGAGCCAAAGATAGTGTTTGAGCCGGAAGGGGAAGCTTTCCCGAAAGTGGCTGGTGACATAGCCAAACTTTTTCTTTCAGATGCAAAAAGAATAAATATGTTCTTTGGGTCTAGGGAAGGAATTCCCAAGGGCATATTCAGATTCGCGGACTTCATTGTAGACTTGTGTCCCGGCGTCACACTCTCAACGGAGTATGCGGCTTCATCAGCCCTCATCGGACTGGCATTCGCCCTAGAAGATCATCTGGCTAGACTCGGCAAGAAACCTTAAGGCATGGCGTATGTAAACTTTAAGATCATCCTCACGCCCGTCACGAGCAGAACTATCCCGAATATTCTTCTAAGCTTTTCGGCGGGGACCTTAGCTGCGTAATGAGCTCCAAGCTGGGCCCCAAAGATTATGCCCGACGCCATTAAAATGGCGTAATCAAAGCGTACGTGTCTCAGCCATATATTTGTAAGCGTTCCAGCTATTGATGTGAAAACCATCACATACATGGTGGTGGCGACCGATACGTGTATTGGGACTCCAATTCCTAAGTTCATCGCCGGAACGAGTATGGCACCGCCTCCAATGCCAAGTAATCCCGAAAAGAAGCCAGATGCGAAGCCTATCATCGGAGCTAACTTAAGATTCCATGGGTAAATGAAGACCTTACCATAACTGTCTACGAGCCTACGAGTCCCTCCTTTCATAACTGGCTTTCCAATGTTCCTCTTCCGGCTTCTCTTCTCAAAGACCATTCTTATAGCAACTATCAGGAGGAAGAGGGCGAATATAATCCCCAATAACTGGGTCTCGATCAATGATTTAAGGTATGACCCTAGAAATGCGCCGGGAATTGTTGTTGAAGCTAACGCTAAGCCAAGTGAGTAATCTATCCGCTTTTGTTTCATATATCTGAGAGTTGAAGATGTTGACGTGAAGACTATCGTTGCCAAGCTCGTTCCAGAGGCTATGGCTGGGTTCAGAGCATACCACGGAAGTAATACAAGCGCCGGAACCATAAAGACTCCTCCACCTATCCCTATCATTGCCGCGATTATCCCTACAAAGAATGCCATTAGGGGAAGCAGAATTAGGCTCCACATCGAATTATACTCCGGGCAAGCTGAGGTTAAAATTACTAGTGGCTGTTCTCTATTTAACTTTTCAGCGCAATGAGCCCCTTACATTTACGGAGAAACATCATCTGAAGAAGAACACTTTTATTCTCCTTGCCCGCCTACTATCTTTATGCTTAATGAAATACTTGTCCTCTTAATTATTTTAGCCGCGGGTTCTTTAGGCTCAATGCTTGGAGTTGGAGGAGGCTTCATCATTGTACCGGCACTCGTTTTGCTCCTAGGTTTTTCCATGCATGAAGCCGTAAGCGTCAGTCTAGCCTCTATAAGCGGAATAGCTCTCTCATCATTCTTAACATACGCATGGAATAAGAAAGTGGACTACAAATTGGGCGTATTGCTTGAATCATTTACGTTTCTAGGGGCATTAATTGGATCAACTATAGCAACGATGTTAAGCTGCAGCCTTCTTGAAGTACTCTTCGGCCTTACATTAATCTATGTTTCTTTTATGATGTACAAGAAACCGATTGAACAAAAAGAGAGCGACGGGTCAAAGTTATTTAAGACAAGAGATGCTACTCCGCTCTTTGCTTACGTATCTTCCTTTCTAGCCGGCGTCATAGCGAGTATGACTGGAATCGGAGGCGGCGTCTTGAAAGTCCCGATAATGACGCTTGTTCTCGGCGTTCCAATTAAGATAGCAATAGGAACCAGCGAATTTATGATAGTCATAACTTCACTCACGGCGGCTGTAAATTATCAAATTCAAGGCGTAGGCACAGTTAGCTATAAAATATTCGGCGTTGCAGGAGGCTTTATCGGCGGTCAGCTTGGAAGCAGAATAGGCTTGAGAACAAGAAGTTCCCTATTAAAAATCTTCTTTGCAGCTTTGCTTCTCTGCTTCTCCATACTGATGATAATTAAGGGTTTGATTGGCTTTCCATCCTAAAATGGGCGGAATGAAAATATTGAAATCTTCAGATGCCATAATAATCATAATTATACATGGCTAAATAGACATCCAAGAGTTGACTTAAAGTTGCTTTACCTTCTAGACGGCTTCGCGGATGGAAGATCAATAACATTACTGCTTTACGATGCAGAGAGCAAGAGCATTGTCAAATTTCGGGATGACGATTACAAACCGTACTTCCTCACCAGATTGACTCTTTCAAGCCGGGAGGAAGAAGCGATTAAACACTTTAACTGTGAAGTAAGCACGGTTAAAAAGAAGGATTTGTTCACAGGTAACGAAAGAGAATTAGCTAAGATCGAATTGGAGGATCCTTCTCTTCTCTCAACTGTTCCTAAATATTTCAGGGAGAAGTGGGAGTATAACGTCCCCTACCTGCTGAGCTATATCTATGATCAAGGCTTGATCTTCGGAATTCCATACAAACTAAGCGGCAGCTCCCTTAAGCCGCAGTATGAGATCAGCGAAGATTTGAGAAGCGGCTTTCTAGAGAGATTCTCGGAGATTCAGAGGAAGGATCCGGATAAATTTATTATGCTTAAAGAATTCTTCTTGGCATGTTCGCAGCCTATTCCCCATATTTCATTAAAGAAACTCGGGATAGATGCTAACCTAGACTATGAAAGAATTTACCTCGTCTTCCTATTATCAAGGGTGGCGAATCTCCCGTTAACTACGGCTTTAGAAAGCCGCCGCGTAAGTACGTGGATTAAGTCGATCTTTCATTTCTATTTGCGGAGAAAGAACATTCTTATACCAACTGCATCAGAGCTCATGAGGGGTGAAAGGCCCCGAAGTATTCCCGGAGGCTTAACTCTCCCCCCGAAGACGGGAACATACTTCAATACCGTAGTTGTAGATTTTGAGAGCTTATATCCAAGCATCATAGATGCCTATAATCTTTCATATGAGACTGTTAACTGTAGCCATCCGGAATGCGAGGTGAATAGGGTTCCTGAAACCAGCAATCACGTGTGTCTCAAGAAGCGTGGAGTATACTCGATACTTATAGGCGCACTTAAGGATCTTAGAATCCGCTGGTTTAAGCCTCTAGCAAAGGATAATTTAGTAATGCCGGAAGAAAGGAGACTCGCAGAAGCCGCGTCCAGACTATTAAAGCTGATACTGGTCTCCTGCTATGGCGTAACCGTTAGGATCCCAGGTTTATCTCAACCCGCCCTAGCCGAGACAATAACGGCTTATGGAAGATATGTTTTGAAGGAAACATGGAGGCTTGCGGAGAGCAGCGGTCTTCATCCCCTATACGGAGACACTGATTCGCTCTTCCTAGATGACCCTAAAGATGAACAGGTAAGATGGCTGATTAGAAGAGTTAAAGAAGAGTTTAACCTAGACCTTGCTGTCGATAAAGTCTTCTCGATCTGTGTTCTTCCCAAGGCTATGAAGGCTTACTTCGGAGTGAAGAAGGATGGAACCCCTGAGATTAAGGGAGTGATGGCGCTAAAATCTAACTCTCCACCTTTTATACGGAAGGTCTTTATGAGATGCGTTAAGGAACTTGTGGATGTGAAGAATTGGGCCGAATTTGAAGAGGCTAAGAAGAGGATTCAAAGAGTAGTTGATGAGGCAATAGAAGATTTAAAAGCAGGAAGAATCCCCCTCGAGGATCTGGCGTATCAAGTTAAGATTCATGAATCCCCGGATGGAAGGTTTATGACAAATGAGCCTATGCCCCAACCCTATCAATGCGCGGTTCAACTCGAGGATCAGGGAGTGAAGGTTACTCATGGAAGCATTGTATCATTCGTTAAGGTTAAGCCGTTCATATATAGGGGAAAAAGGTACACGGTGAAGCCTTTAATCTTCGCAAAGTCGCATGAAGTCAATGTTGAAGATTACATTAGAAATCTCCGTTCATGTCTCGGTCAGATCTTTAAGCCAATGAACATATCCCTCGATGGAAAGCAGAAAGCAACCCTTGCAGATTTCATTTAGCGATCTCTAATCAACAAGATCTTCATCATATAAGGAAGCCTTTTAAGCATTTTCGAAGTTCAGCGTGTCAGAAGTAGGATTGTCCAGGAAGGTCACCGCCGTCATCGTGAAGGAGGCGAGGCAGCCTTAGCATTACACGTGGGGTCATAATCAACGAGGTTCCAGCTGAGAACTGGATGGTTGATAGGCTACTCTCCCAGATCTTAAGGCATAGCTCATGGCGGAGAAGAAGTGAATGTCTAAAAGAATGTCTAAAATGGAGGAGATGCAGAGAGCTGTAAGCATTACAAAATATGGTCGTTCCTCTCGACGATATAACTGAATTATCTGTGTCGTAAATGGCATTTTAGATCAGCATTTCTATACAGTATCCTATGAGGAATGCAATTATGCCGAAGATTACCATCTTTATGCCTTTAAGAATGGGGTTGCCTTTTCCATCTCGTCCAATGTAGACTCCCGCGGAGAATAGAGTGCCAATCGTAACGCCGATTGAGATCCAAGCTGCTTCCTGAACATCTATAACTCCCAGATAAGCCAGTGTGAAGGGAGTAATGGATATAGCGCAGGCAATAAGGGGAGTTATGAAGTTGATCAAAGAGATCACAATCGCCGCCGTCTTAACGAGCTTCGCAATCTCAGTATCTTCCAAATCTGTTAGCAAGGCCCTCTCCATTTC
>JAGGZB010000099.1 GCA_021162225.1 Candidatus Bathyarchaeota archaeon
ATCCTATGGATTCCTAAGGGAAGGAACAGAGAAAAATGGATACAAGATCTTCCTAAACTCCAAGATCGTAAAACCATTAGAAGAAACCAGCGGAGCCAAAGTCGCAAGACAGAAAACTTTCCCCCCACTAGAACCCCTCGAAACAAGCCTAGAAGCGGTCAAAAAGCTGCTCGGCGAGAAAGGTCTCAACCCTATTAAGCTCGAGGCAAAAGGTAGACAGCTAAACGGCATAGACATACTACACCTGTTAGAATACTACGCTCTCCAAGGAAGAGGGGAGTTCAGCATCGCCTACCGAGACCTTTACGGCAAATACCCCCAATCCGTCCGGGAAGCCATCGAGGTCGCCAAAATTATAAAAGACATGGAGATGGATCCGGAGAAAGATTTAGCCGAGAGGGTAGTAGAATATATTAAGGAGAGGTGAACAACCGGTGGACATCAGAGAGCTAAAGATAAGACCTGAAGCAGAGAACCTCAGATACGAGCCAGCCGTAGATCTAGGAGATGTAGCCAGAGGCCAGGCACCACACTTCATGCAAGAACCAATAGAATTCTTCGAGAGAACCCACCTCACCGACAATATGCGCTCCCTCATAATAAAATCCCTGATGAACCTCACTGGCCTAAGAGAAACAATAGTCAAAGGAAGGAGATACAACGTGGTAAGCAACCTAATACTACTCCCCTCAGATATAGGAGGTGGAAAGACCCACGCGCTAATCCTCCTCTACCACATCACAAATATAATCATAAACTCAAATAACCGAGAAGAGGTTGTCAAGAAGCTCAGAATACTTGACGAAGCCATCGCTGAGTTCGTAGAGAAGAACTGGAGCAACCTAAAGGTAAACCCCATAAAAGTCGTCGTCATAGACTGTAAATGCAGTGAACTAGCCCCAAGCCCAGCAAAACCGATAAGAATCGCAGGGAAAGAGATCAAAACACTCTGGGGATACCTGGGATATGAACTCGGAAGATATGATCTCCTAAGATATGCTGACGAGAACTGCACAGCACCCTACGCCGATGACCTCTTCAGAGTACTGAATGAGAGTAGAGCCCTAATACTAATAGACGAGATAGGTAGATACTATGATGAAAGCAGGCTAAGCCATCATGTGATATCAGCCTTCCTAATGAACCTAGCAGAAACTATGAGCAAATACGCTGTCAGTAAAGTATCAGCAGTACTGTCCGTCCCCTACGAAGCTGGCGGAAGAGAAGTTGAAGCCAGACCGAGCATGCAGTATGTCCACTCTCCAGAGCTAATAGAAGCCGTAAACAAAGTTCTAAGCAGACCCAATGTAGAGATATTGAAACCCGTCGAAAGACAGGATCTAGCAAATATTCTCAAGAAAAGAATATTTTCACATAGCAGGGAGGAACTCGAAAGCCTAGCAGAAAAATTCATTTCAAAAGAAGTCGGAAAGGAATATCCTAACCAAGTAAGAAAAGTGCTTGACGATCGTGGATTCTGGAAATCAATTCGGAAAACATTCCCATTCCACCCATGTTATCTAGAACTTCTAGAAAAACTAGCCTACAAACTGCATTATTTACAGAGGACGAGAGATGCTCTAAAAATCACAGTTCATACGGTACTCGCGCTTAGGGAAGGTATGTTAAACCACATAGACGAAAAACCAGCCCTAATAATGCCATACCACATACCGATCTTCATAAATGAGGCACTTAATGAAACAATACTCAGAAACGCCCCCAAAGAATATATGGTCTTCCGATTAATACTCTCAAGCAACGTCGCGGAACCCAAAAACTACGAAGAACTGAAGAAATTAAGCTTCCAAGAATTCTATTCCTCCGTTGCCGCTAGACCACTTAGAGACTTGAAAGAAGAAGAAGCCAAGCTCGGACTAAAACTCTCCGCAATAATCTGGCTTCACAGCCTAATAGGCCTCGGACTCCCGATGAATATGGGAGACTTCACAACAACAGCAGACCTAATCTACTCAGTATCGCCAACAGATTTAGATGTCAAAGGAACCTTAGGAATACTGAGAAGCATCTTACCACAGCTAATAGTCCACGGAGATCCGGATAGTGATACAGCCAGATGGTTCTTCACAAGCATCCCCTCGATAGACGAACTAGTAGAAGTCCTGAAGAAGAATGTCACTGATGAGATGGCAAAGGAGCGGCTTGCGCAATTCATAGAAGACGGGCTGGAGGGAAGAAGGGGAAGAGGAAGGCCTCCAAGAGGATATTCCAAGGAATCCATCTTCACAGCATCCAAGGTCGTCAAATCAGTAAACGATATTCCTAGCGAAGTTCTAGATTCAAGAGATCCATCACTAGTAATATTCGTAGACATAGTACATGAGAATAAACTGAAAGATCTTCTTAAAGGAAGAAATAACCTCATCGTACTAGCACCCTACATAATGGGATATGATCAACCGCAGAAGCTTGCCGCAGAGGATGTTAAAGGAATTAAAGAGCTAACATCGATGAAAGAAGCAACTTCGTGGGATGGACTTATCGAGCTACTCCGCTACTATGAGGCTATTGGAAGTATAGACGAAAAACAGCTTGTTGCTCTTGCTGGCGAGAAATTAGCACATAGAGAATATGAAGGAACATTACTAGATGATATAATAAATCTGTTAAAGAAGAAAGTTGAGAGCAAGAAAGAGTACTATTATAGACACGTCTGGAATATGATAAACCGTTGCTATACTAAGGCATACTGCAGCAGGCAAGGAAAACTCTTACACGAGGATGGACTTAGCCTAGAAAGCGACGAGCCACTAGCACCAATAGTTGAAAGATTCCTGCGAGAGAAAGGACTAATACCGGAAGAATTTAATAAAGACGGGTTGTTATCAATCTTTAGTAATTATTTAGGTAAAGATGTAAAAAAAGATGAGATAGACGTGGGCAACTTATGGAGCTTTATACGCAGTACGGACAAAGCGAATGTTCCATTAATTAGTTGGAAGATGTTCCTTAACGCGATCAAAGAGCTGATAAAAACATTAGACTATGCTGTGATGATTAAAGGGAAGCTGTTCTGGAAGCATGTTTTTGAGAACAAAGAAAAGGCAGATACTGAAGAGGAGGGGGAGGTTTTTCTCCAAAAAATCTCTGAATACATTACGGAATTGAGATCTTCTTGGGAAGACATAAAGCTCGTCTATTGGGAGAAGATCTTCAACAAGTGGCTAAATGAGACCATTAGTAGAATCCCCGAGGATAAGGTAATAAAAGTTAAAGATAGGAGCGGCAACGTCTACGATATAAGAGACATCAAAATTGAAACAGAGATCACGATAAAAACAGGCCGCCTCTTCTACGAGGAGAAAAAGTATCCAGTCAAGATGGATATTCAACTTCCGGAAGAGACATGGGAGAAAAGAGAATATCCAATACGCGGATCAATCGCTATCAGCAACTTCGACGACGAAATCTATGTAAAACTCACACCCTCCAAAGGTCTATATTTGGAGCCGACCGAGTTTAAAGGAAAATCACCACTTAATATATCGCTCAAGTTTAGGGGCGAGATGGCTGGCAATTACGAAATCAAGATGGAAATATTCGGCGGCGGGAAACTGCTAGACACTAGAATCTTAATGTTGGAGGTTAAAGGAGAATGGATAACCCAGGAGGTTGAACTGATAAGTCAAGGCGTTCC
>JAGGZB010000103.1 GCA_021162225.1 Candidatus Bathyarchaeota archaeon
CCTAAAGACTTGATTGATAAGGTCGTGTATTTAACGCAAGGCAAGATATATCCGGACTTCATGGGAATAGAGATAGGAATGGCGGAGAAGCTAGTTATAAGAGCGATCGCTAGGGCCGCTGGAAGAAGAATCAAGGAATTAGAGGAAGACTTCAGAAAGACTGGAGATCTAGGTGAAACCGCACAAAAATTTTTAGAAAAGAAACTTCAGCTTACATTCGCTTATAAGCCCTTAACAGTTGAGAGAGTATATAAAGCACTTGATAAGATAGCTAGAGCTTCAGGCGCTGGATCTATAGATCAAAAGATAGCTCTTCTGGCGGGCATTTTATCAGATGCTGAGCCGAAAGAAGCCAAATACATCGTTAGAACCGTTACGGGCAAGCTCCGTCTAGGAATAGCTGATATGACCGTTTTAGATGCGTTGGCTATAGCGTATGGAGGAGGAAAAGAGGCAAGACCACTTCTCGAAAGAGCCTACAACGTATCTTCAGATCTGGGGCAGGTTGCAAAGACCGTTGCAGAAAGCGGACTGGAAGGTCTAAAAAACTTCAAAATCTCTGTTGGAAAGCCGATTAGACCCATGCTAGCTGAACGATTAAGCTCTCCCGAAGAGATTATTGAGAAACTCGGTGGGAAATGCATAGCAGAGTATAAATATGATGGAGAACGCGTACAAGCTCATAAAAAGGGAGATGAAGTCCTCCTCTTCTCTCGAAGACTTGAGAACATAACCAATCAGTTTCCAGACGCCGCTGAGCTTGTTAAAAATCATATCAAGCCTTTCTCCGCCATCATAGAGGCTGAATGCGTCTCTGTGGATCCGGAGACTGGAGAGATGAGACCCTTCCAAGAGCTTATGCACAGAAGAAGAAAGCATGACATACGTAAGACTATAGAGGAGTATCCAGTTTCCCTATTCGTTTTTGACGTTCTCTATGTGGACGGCAAAGACTTAACTCTTGAAGAATATCCAGTTCGTCACAAGATACTAGAAGAGATAGTCGACGAGACCGATCGCGTGCAAATAGCTAAGTACTTAATAACTGATGATCCTAAGGAACTAGAGGTCTTCTTCGAAGAGGCAATCGAGAACGGATGTGAAGGATTAGTCTGCAAATCGCTAGGCAAAGGATCCATCTACCAAGCTGGGTCTAGAGGTTGGTTATGGATAAAGTACAAACGCGACTATAAAAGCGAAATGACCGACGCCGTTGATTTAACCGTGGTCGGTGCTTTTCATGGAAGAGGAAAGAGAGCTGGAACATATGGTGCATTATTACTCGCAGCCTACAATCACGAAGAAGACGTCTTTGAAACCGTGTGTAAATGCGGATCCGGATTCACTGATAAAGACTTAGAAAAGATACCGGAGATGATGAAGCCTTACATAATTCCGCATAAACATGCAAGAGTGAAGACAAAACTCGAAGCAGACGTATGGTTTGAGCCTAAAATAGTCTTAGAAGTCATAGGAGCTGAAATAACGCTTAGCCCCGTTCATACATGCGGCATGGGATCAATAAGGGAAGGAAGCGGATTAGCCATAAGATTTCCAAGATTCACGGGGAGATACCGATTAGATAAATCCGCAGAAGACTCAACTACGGTTAACGAGATAATAGAGATGTACAAAAGACAACTGAAGAGAATAGAAAGCTAGAATCCCCACCGTTTCTTCCTGAAAATTTTATTCCAAGCCGGGTCTAAGCCTCTTAAGCGCGTACCAGCACGTTCAGACGCAACGCCATCTATACTACAGCTGGTTTCGTATAGACACGTGCGTCTGAACGCACGCGCTTACACGCCACCAGCTCATTGAAGCAACGTCTTTATCGCACACCACCCTTCAGCTGGCCTCGGGTGATGTGCTCGTTGCTTCAATGAGGCGTGTGAGGCTTGCTTCCCGGCTTGGGGTATAATGTTTTGTATCGAGAATTATATAAGGATTTTGCACAGACAATTAAACTGTTTTATACTCTGAATTTTGGAGGAAACATAAATCAGGCGCATTTCATCTTTTATCTTTATAAAAGCCGTCTCTCAAGCAACCCGCTTTTATGTGGATGTCTTTAATAATTTTGGACTCTCTTTTTCCATTCAGTTTTACAGCGTGCACGCACCAGAAGGCTGGGATCTTTCTAAGTCTTCGTCACGTTAAAGAAATTAAGAGGAGAATTACACAAAAATCTTAAATCTAATTATCTAATATTCTGTATAGATGCGAGGATAATGGCTTCACAGGACTTTGAAAGAGACATTAATCGCATAGTAGACAAGCTCTGCGAGGGCGAGGAGATCTACGTCTCCAAGGAGATTAAGAGACTTGGAGAGTCTTTGATCTCATTACATAAAAGGAACCTTGTAAAGATAAATCACTCAGTTATGGAGCTTGTCTGTGCTAAACATTTGATCTTAGATGGCTATTATGTTGAAGTGGAGAAGATTCTTAACAAACTATCTTGTGACATATATGCCCGAAAAGGATTAGGAGCTCTAATAGTAGAGGTTGAAACGGGATATATCCCTCCCGAGCATGCTCTTCGTCCATTAACTTACTTAAGAGCGAGAATTGCAAGCAAGATTACACGTTATAGCGGATATGCCGAGAAGTTTGGGTTAGCCGTTCCACCGCATTATGCAATGATCATTCCTCCAGCATTTCTTAAACCTCCAAGAGACAGAATGAAAGAGGAAATCGCAGACATCAAAGCTCTATGTGATCTTTATTACAGTAATCCTCCAGTAAGCTTCGAAGAGATAAGAAACGCGCGGATTCACACAGTTTACATTCTGGATGTTGAGGGCGGCGCTGTAAAAGAGACTGAGCCGTCAACCTACATGGAAATGGTTAGTCATATGTTTTACGAAATTAAAGACCTAAAAACTCTTGCCTTCCCAAAATCATTAAGAACTTCTAGAGGATAAAAAGATCTTAATAACTAAGAAAAGACGATTAAAGAAGAAAAAAGAGTTAAGGATATATTCAGCGTCTTTGGGATAAGCCTCGGACATGCGAGATGCTGCATACCGGCAGCTAGAGAGCTTGAAAAGGGAGAAGCAGAAATGATTGTTCTCTACTTATAGAGACGTAGAAAAAATAAAATATATCGAACAAGCAGATTTTCCACCTGTCAAAGCGTCACCAAAGGGTTTGTTGTTAAGCCTGATGAAGCAGCAGATTTCAGATGGACATAGCTAATCTAGGCTCGATCCTCGCATCCTTCACATTAACAAAGCAGGAAAGGGTTCGAAATCAAAATATTATAAGAGCGTTTAATCCGATGTGGTCGTCTCAGACCCGCGGCATCCCCCACAACTAGCGGCAAAGATGCTGAATGCCTGAGAATAACACTCCTTCCTCATGTTTTCTTGCACTTCATGCCTAAAATGTATATCTCAGCGCTCTCCTTCCTGCTAGCCTTAGGCTTAACCGCCTTAACCTTATAAAACCATCTTCTGACCAGTTTTAGGAATTCTTCATGAAGATATCCCTGAAATACCTTAACTAGAAAGTTTCCTTCACGCCTTAAAATCTCAAGGGCTATTTCAAGTGATCTCTCCGCAAGTCCTATTTGACGAGCATGATCAACCTCCCACACTCCGGAGACTCTTGGAGAAACATCCGAAAGAACAACATCGGCGGGCCGAGGTAGAATAGCCTTTATTCTTCCTATAATTTCAGGGTCTCTAATATCTCCGACTATAGTGAAGACATTATTGAAGCCTAAAGGCCTAATCCTCCTAACATCAACCCCAAGTACAAATCCTGACTCACCGACAATCTTTCTTGATACTTGAAGCCACCCTCCCGGAGCGGCTCCCAAATCCACTACAACATCTCCAGCATTAATAAAGCCATATTTTTTAACGATCTCCAGCAGCTTAAAAGATGCTCGGGAACGCAGATCTTCTTTCTTAGCTCTTCTATAGTAATAATCCCGCTTACGTCTCCTAACCCAATCTTTAGACAATCATTCGCCACCAGGCGGGTCATCTTTAGCAACTGACTCAAGTATCCATCGGGTTAAACGCTCGCATTCATTTGGGTTTATTTTTCCACCTGGACCACAGCGATCGCTGTCTTCACATGTGAGACACGGACATGTAATGATAGAGTCTATTGAGACTGGTTGCTTCTTAGAATAAAGCCTATAGGTCCATCTGCCATTGTATAATTCACGCTCTCGACGGATGAGCCCCCTTTTCTCTAGATTGATTGAAATTCGTGAACCCTCCCGACTCGTAGCGTTCATTCTGCGCCATAACTCTGACTGAAGAATCCCTTTTTCTCCCTCATTCATTATTATGCGTAGCGCTTTCTGTTCCATACTGTTTTGTTTGCGCATCAGACTTTCCTCGGATGATCAATAAATTATATACTCAAAACTAAATAAAAAAGTATAGTAACTTAAGGAGATCAATCCTCCCGGCTTGAAATTTTTATTAACTAAATTCTTTTTCTGAGATAAAAATCAATTTAACTTAACTATATTAACCATCTATTAGAGGACAGAAGCATCATGAGGAAGCAAGAAGGATATTGTCTTGGAATAGAGAGTACCGCCGATGATTTCGGCGTCGGAATAGTCTCATTTGAGGGGGAAATCTTAGCTAACGTTAACGATGCATATAGATCGGATAAAGGAGGCATACATCCTAGAGAGGCAGCTAGACATCATGCAAGAGTAGCTGAAAGGGTTATTATGGAGGCTCTATGTAGATCCGGATTAAAGCCCGAAGAATTAAGCGTAATTGCCTTTTCTCAAGGACCCGGATTGGGCCCCTGCTTAAGAACAGGCGCAACAGCAGCCCGTGCCTTAGCGTCATACCTAGGCATCCCTCTGATAGGAGTTAATCACTGCGTAGCACATATCGAGATCGGAAAACTCATCAGTGGAGCTAGAGACCCCGTTACCTTATATGTTTCCGGCGGCAACACCATAGTCGCTGCTTTCGAGGCAGGAAGATATCGCATCTTCGGCGAAACACTTGATATTGCCGTTGGAAACTGCATAGATGTATTCGCCAGAGAAGCCGGTCTTGGATTAGGAGAGAAGCAACCACTTGGCAGAGTAGTTGAAGAGAAAGCTGCAAAAGGCGAGAAATTCATCCCATTGCCATACACCGTTAAAGGGATGGATCTCTCATTCAGTGGGATACTTACAGCCACGGTCTCTCTCCTTAAAAGCGGAAAGTACCAAATTGAGGATATATGTTTCAGTTTTCAGGAGACAATATTCTCCATGCTAACTGAAGTTACTGAGAGAGCCTTAGCTCATACCGAAAAGAAAGAGGTTCTCCTAACAGGTGGAGTAGGCTCGAATAACAGGCTTAAGGAGATGCTCAAGGTTATGGCTGAAGAACACGATGCGACATTCTACAGCGTGCCTAAAGAGTATGCTCTGGATAATGGCGCGATGATTGCATGGGTTGGAGTTTTAAGTTATAAATATGGTCTAACGATCCCCATCAATAAGAGCTTCGTAAAGTTGAAGTGGCGTCTCGATGAAGTAGAAATTCCATGGGTTGAGAACCATGCTGATTAGAAAAGGAGCTGAAGCAAGCTTATATTTAGAAACATGGCACGGAAGAAAAGTTATTCTTAAGAAAAGATTAGAGAAGAAGTATAGAATCCCGGAACTTGACCTCGCTGTTCGCATCCAGAGAACTAAACATGAACCTTTAATAATTCATAAAGCTAAGAAAGCAGGCGTTCCCACCCCAATAATCTATATGATCGATATGACATCATCAACTATAGTTATGGAGTTTGTTGAAGGAAATAGACTGAAGGAAATACTTGATAAATTATCACATGAAGAACGAAGAAATCTCTGCAAGCGTATAGGCATCCTCGTGGGGAAGCTTCACAAATCTGGAATAATACATGGCGACCTCACGACATCTAACATGATATTAACTCCGGAGGGAAAAATAGTCTTCATCGATTTTGGCTTAAGCGAGCAGAGCTTCGAGACGGAAAGTCGCGGGGTAGACCTTCACCTCATGAAAAGAGCGTTGCTAAGCACGCATTTCACACATGCAGAAGAATGCTTTAACTC
>JAGGZB010000160.1 GCA_021162225.1 Candidatus Bathyarchaeota archaeon
AAGGATTAACAGGCAAGAAGAGGCATATCCCAAGATTCATCAAGAGATACTTCGACGAGTTAGAGAGGAGACTTGCTAAGGTTGAAAGCCCAGCAGAGTTCGAGGAGGCTAAGGAGGATATAAAGAGGATAGTTCAGGAATGTTACTACAAGCTTAAACGGCGCGAATGGGAAGATATAAACGACCTAGCTTTCGAGGTTGTTCTAGGTAAGTCTCCGGAAACATACACAAAGACGACTCCTCAACACGTTAAGGCAGCCCGCCTATTAGAGAAGAGAGGAGTTGAGATTAAGGCCGGGGATCTCATAAGATTTGTGAAGGTGACTAAGGATCCATACGTCAAGCCCGTTGAGTTAGCGTCAGATGAGGAGATAGACGCGGATAAGTACATCGCATATTTACAATCCACCTTTGATCAGATACTCGACGCTCTGGGACTAGACTTCGAGAAAATAATCGGTTTAACCAGACTTGAACAGTTCATGTGATCTTATCTGCTATTTTTCAACGCTAAACAAACCAGATCGTTATCTTCTCATTTGAAAATTAGAAAAAATAAATAGTGCGAATGGAGATTTCATCTAGATCATTTATGAAGCCAAGAGTCGCCGTAACCAGATCTAAGAGCCACTACGATGGAGTATATAGAGCTCTTAAGCTTATCGAGGATGAGATCGAAGAAAGCCTCAAAGGAAAGAAGAACGTGCTTGTAAAGCCGAATTTTGTATCAACAAGTAGGCAGCTAGCGGCGACGCATGTAGACGCTGTAAAAGCCGTTTTAGATGTAATATCGAAGTATCATTCGGGAAAGATAATTATAGGCGAGGGACCCGCCGCCTCCCCCCTTATAAATGGTCTGAAAAACTTCGGCTATCTAGCGCTTCAAAGAGAGTACGACTTGGAGTTCATAGACCTTAACGAGGATGACTATGTTGAGCTTGAAGGAGTCAACTCGAGAATGAAACCTATAAAGTTCAGAATGTCAAAGACGCTTCTTGAAAGTGAATATCGGGTTTCAGTCGCTCTTCCGAAGACCCACGATTCCGTCATCGTCACTCTCTCAATAAAAAATGTGGTTGTTGGAGGACTTGTTGATGGAGAAAAATCAAAGATCCATCAAGGATGCAAGGCAATAAACCTTAACATAGCGATGCTAGCGAGACATGTAATGCCGAGCTTGGCGGTTATAGATGGCTTCGTGGGCATGGAGGGAAGAGGACCCGTCTCTGGAGACCCTGTTGAATTGAGAGTTGCAGCAGCAAGCATTCACCCGGTCTCTTTAGACGCCGTCATGTGCAAGATTATGGGTTTCGATCCTCTAGACATAGGCTACCTATACCACCTCAATAAATGGGGAGTAGGCGTCGCCGAACTGGAAAAGATTCAGATAGTAGGCGAGTCTATAGAGAGCCTTGTTAGGAAGTTTAAGCCCCATCCAAACTACCGCAGAATGCTTGATTGGAAAGCTGAGAATCGACGTCCCGGCTTGCTAAGCCGTTTCTTCTGAACAATAGATTTTTAATCCCATGGATCTAATCAGCCTGATGACGCTTGACCGAGTTAACGCTAAGAACAGTGCATAGCCAATCGCAGCAATGGCAACCAAGCTACTTACAGTTATGCTTATGATCATTGCAGCCCATGCTGGAAGGGAAAGCCCTATGATGCTAGGGGCTGGTAGAAATAGCCAGAGATATCCTCCAACGATCACTCCAACCATTATCGATCCGATAATGCATCCCAGAAGACAGCGTTCCCTCAATTTAAAGATCACATACGTAGCTACCAGATTCGCTACTGAGCCGAAGATTACGTCTATAGGGTTCACAGCGCCGAACATCATCATTCCTCCAACTGCGTTTCCAACGAGGCATCCGAGGGTTACCCCCCATATTACTGGCCATCCGAGCAATGCAGCAAGCGGAAGTAGACAGTCTGCCACCCGTAGCTGAACCGGCCCGAAGGAGACTGGCGCCAGAAAGATTAGAAGAACAGCGTATAAGCCGGCGAAAACAGCGCCTAAGCTGATCTCTTTCGAATTCATATACTTTGTCACCTCCTATCCCGGGGTTTATATGGCGGAACGGGTGGAGGTGCCCCCACTCACCCGCCATATGAGGGAGAACTCCGACGAGTGCTTAATAAGCCTTTTGTAAGTGAAGGATTTATGAACACCTAGATCGATAGCTCTTCATGGTCATCGCGGAGGCCCATAAGCTGAGAAGTGCCAATATCGTTGAAAGCCTTACGGAGAAGATACGCGAAGCTGCGAAAAGCATCAGCGTAAACGAGTTGGGAGTATCCTTCTCCGGTGGAGTCGATAGCTCAATACTCGCGGTTTCATGCAGAGATTTGGGAAAGAAAGTCACCCTCATAACCATCGGCTTCTCAAGTATGAGAGACATCGAAGTCTCTAGGGAAGTCTCCAGAGAGCTACAACTGCCGCTGCTCTACAAGGTCTTGTCTCTAGAGGAGCTCGAGGAGGGAATAGCCTCCGCTCTTAAGATCGTGAAGTTTGACAGACTGGTTCTTTTGGAACTTGCAGTATGCTTCTACTTTGTGTTCAAGATAGCCTCTGAACATGGTATACGAACAGTTGCATCCGCAAATGGGCTGGATGAACTGTTTTGTGGATACGATCTATATCGTAGATATTCAAACAATGAAAAAGGGGCTAGGGAGATCATGAAAGCTCTGATCGAGACTGCTAGGAGAGATAAGGTAGAGATAGATAAAGTTGCGGCATTGTGGAACGTGAATTATGAATCTCCATTCCTTTCTGAGCGATTCGTGAGATTCGCACTAAACATACCGCTACAATACAAGATTAGGGGAGAGAACGATGAGCTGAGAAAGCATGTGCTACGGGAAGCCGCTTTGAAGATCGGGGTTCCTCGATTAGCAGCGATGAGGAGAAAGAAGGCTTTCCAATACAGTTCGGGAATACATAAGGCTATAGGCAAGCTTGCTAGAAGGAAGGGATACACGAAAAAGAGGGCTAAAGATCTAGGATATTCCGGCGAGGTTGAGGCATATATTAAAGCAATGCTTATCCGCGAGAATATATCTTCTTTCACAAGCCGCTGAATAAAGTCATTAATTCTTGCTTATCGCCCCCTTTCCGGAGGGTATGAACTTCTGAATCTCCTCTAAGGAGATTTTCTGGAGGATTCTGCCCTCTCTATCGGGAAGGGTCCTCACTAAAAGTTCCTTTATACGCTTAGAGAGTTTTCCGCTTGTTTCATCACCCGGAACAATCTTCACATACGCTAAGGCTTGTTTAGCAATCGCTGTAGGTGGCCCGCCGATTATTTGAAGATAATCATCCATCCTCGCCACTCCAATGGCTGCTTCTAAAGGAATTTTTCTGATGTAGTTTCTAGGCCCATAGATCATGAATGCTCCCTTAGGCAAGTACTCTCCAGATGGAGGAGAAAGGCTTACTTGGCTCGGCTTAACCCAATATACATCCACCGATCCTAATCCTTCCCTCCAAGCTCTAGAATATGTCCCAGCGAACTGAGCTGCCTCATAGATCGTACTTTCCGGAGGATTCTTCCCTTCAGTCTTCAATAATACAAAGGGCGCTCCGATGATTTCAGCGTGGAAGACTAGATCGTGAGGTTCCATGTATCTCCTAATTATGAGGGTGTTCTGGGCTTTGTCTCTGCCTCCAATTACTAGGAAACCATCTGACGAATAAAACCACCGGAACTTCTCATACCACTCCTTTTTCCTCGCCTTAGGAGGTTTCTCAAGAACACGCTTCATCTTTTCATCTCTTCTACGCTTTAGTTCTTCAATTCTCGCCTCCGTCTGCTTAAGAGCTTCCGCGGCTCCCCTAGCTCTTCTCTCGGCTTTCTTCGCTCTTTCATAGTATCGGGCTGCATTCTTCTGGGCTGAATCTCTGAGGCTAAGATCAAACTTTAACCCCTCGATGGAGACGCGAAGCGTCATGTTCTTCGGATTTAATTCTTCAAAGTATATGGCTGGTGCTCGCGCCTCAGCTTTTTCTTTCAAAATCTTCTCTGTTATCTCTCTCCAGTCCCTTCCTGATCTTTTCTCGTCCATTATCCTCTGCAGAAGGAACTGAATCTCATTAAGATGAAGATAAATAGTCTCCCCTATCTTCCTATATGTCTCAGCTTGTTCCAAAGATTTCTGGAGAGTATTCTTCTGATCTGCAAGTATCCTTTCAAGCTTGGAAATCTGTCGTTTAATCTCCTCCTCAACGCCGGAGGCTTTTCCCTCAACTATTTTCTTCGTATAGAATTCGTCCAAAGCTTGATTAAATGTACCAAAATAAATGCGTTTTAATCCTGAGTATTTTCTCATCTCTATAGGAGCAACGTCCACCCATTTTCCATCTTTATCGATGAATACTGTTGGCTTCCAGTTTCCAGACTGGATCTCAGATAAAAGTCTCTGTAAACTTTCATAAATAGAGTCTAATTCCTCATCTCTGAGTTCTGAAGAGGGCTTATCCTTATTGATGCCCGCCCGTGCTAGAATCTCCTCGGCGTATTTGCCCCCTATGCCCAGAATCCTCGCAACAGACTTGACGACGCTGATTCGCCTCATCTCCCTAATCTTCTCTAGATCTTCACGTAAAATCTTACTCGGATCCTTCCCTCTAAGCGGGGGATACTTGAAGATCTCGCCTCGAACTATCTTTCGATCTTTCATTCGCTTATAAACTAGAGCGTGCAGAATCTTCTCTTCCGGATTCACAAGGATGATGTTCCCATCCGAGAATAGCTCTATTACAAGCCTGTACTCTCCATCTCTAGATTTAACTATAAACTCAATTATCCGTTCGAAGTCATGCTGGCGAACCGCTTTCACCCATCCGCCTCTCAAATACTTTCTAAGAGCCATGCAAAAGTCAGGGGGCTTAGGAGGTTTTTCGAAGACATACAGCGTTGTATGAACTTCCACTCCAGCCTCCACTAAAAGATCTATGCGTTGCCCTCCGGGTTTACGAAGATTTAAAAGTAGCGTCTTCTCATTTAACTGATAAATATTGCTGATGCGGAAGCCTTTAAGGGTCGTATCTAGCTCCCTAGATATGACCGTGACATCGAAGCTACTCAACTCGCTCAATATCAACACCCGAGTAGATGTGAATGAAGCCTCTAGATGTGATCTATGCGGTTAGGGCCATTCTCGGCGCATTAACGGCTCTTATCTGTTTATTTCTGAGAATCAATGATATAATCGTCGCCCTCGCAATAGCCTCGCTTATCTATCTCTTGTCAGACAAAGTTCTGAGACAGATCTTCATTGGAAAGGTTGACAAATCAGCAGTGACTAGGACGGGAATAGGCATATTCTTCATCACATGGATCTTCCTATGGATCTTAATGTATACCTTTATGAAGAGCTTTTTCGGATGGTCTCTTTTTCTCTAGTCTTCAAGATTACACGTAGGAAATCTGCAAGCGCCGAAAAGTATCCTCTATCATAGTCGGCTTGAAACATTCCTCTTGCATGTCTCTTAAAATCCTCATAATGCTTCTTTAGAGATGCAACATCCGCTAAGTCAATGTTGCTGAAGAACTCGTATGGACCGCCTGATCTGAAGGATAAGATTATTCCATTTAAGGCATCTAAATATCCCCTATTAAACTCTTCCTTTCTACTGTTCTTCATTCTTGCATATATCCTCTCAAGTATTCTTTCAGCCTCGGCGAATTTCCTCTCGCTTACGAGTTGAAAGAACCTCGCCATGAGAGCTAAAGGAACCTCTGCCATTACTATCTCCTTTCGTCCTCTTCAACGTCTTCAATACCATTCTCAGTTATCTTGAAGACACACTCACCTTCGGGAAGGTATGGGCTTGAAACAAGCCTTGCGATACGTATAGGCCCTCTTCCAGCCTTCCTCAAGTAGATCCGGGTGTGGCTGGTATGCGCGACTATATGTCCGCCTATAGGCCTAACCGAGTTTCCGAAGAAAACATCCGGACTAGCCATCACCTGGTTAGTGACAAAAGCAACGGCGTTGAACGCTCTTGCTAAACGAATAAGTTTATGCATGTGCTGATTCAGCTTCTGCTGCCTCTCAGCTAGGCTTTCCCTTCCAATATATTCACTTCTGAAATGTGCGGTTAACGAGTCTATAATGATGAGTTTAATATTATTCTCCTTTATCACTTTATCCGAGTTCTCAAGCAGAAACATTTGATGATCTGAGGTATATGCCTCAGCAAGGATTATATGCTTCAGTACATCCTCCGGATCTAAACCCATATGCCTAGCCATCTGGGTTATTCGTGCAACTCGGAATGTATTCTCCGTGTCAATATAGAGTGCTCCGCCATCCAATCCGCCCTCCTCAACTGGCAGCTGCACATTAACGCAGAGCTGATGTGCAATCTGACTTTTCCCTGAGCCATACTCGCCGTAAAACTCGGTTATCGCTTGGGTCTCAATTCCTCCTCCGAGAAGAGCGTCAAGCTTCTTACTGCCAGTCGTTAGCTTCAGGATGTTCTGTCTCTTTGTTATTAGCTCGTCAGCCCTTATGAATGAGAGAGAACTTGAAGCTCTCGCAGCATTAATTATCTGAGAAGCTTTCTTCTCCCCTATACCAGCTTGGATAAGCTCCCGTATTGTTGCCATAGCTAAAGACTCAACAGTATGAAATCCTAGCTCGCGTAGCTTCTCAGCCGTTGAGGAGCCTACTCCAGGCAGATCTTCTATGCGCAGATACTTCCTTTCATCTCCCTCAGTAGACATCTCATCTTCGATAAGATTGTAGATGGAGAAGATATTTAAATTAGACGAAGAAGACGAGTATTACGTTCCATTTAGCAGGCTGGCGGAAAACTTGGATCTTCGGAACCTAATTGAAAAGTTGACAGTTAATCTCCTACGCTTAGCGGTTACCGAGCTTCCGGCAGACGTGAAGAAGGCCCTAAAGGACGCATACAGGAAGGAAAGAAATCCCATAGGAAAGATTCAGCTAAAGGCGATCTTAGAGAATATTCAATTGGCCGAGGAAGAGAGAATACCTATATGTCAAGATACGGGGCTAATCTCCTTCTATGTGAAGGTTGGCTCTGAGTTCAGAGGCCTAAGCAAAATTGAGGAGGCGCTCATAGAGGGAGTCAAGCGAGCAACGGTTGAGATTCCACTCCGTCCAAACGCGGTGAATCCTTTCACGCAAAGGAACACAGACAATAATACTGGAAGGCATGTACCCTGCATTCACTGGAGCATAATCGACGGGAACTATTTGGAGATCACTGCTTTCCCGAAGGGAGGAGGATCCGAAAATATGTGTGCCCTTCGAATTCTAAAGCCAGCTGAAGGCTTATCCGGGCTCAAAAGGTTCATTATAGAAAGTGTAGTCAACGCCGGAGGTATGCCTTGCCCGCCTACAATAATCGGAGTTGGAGTTGGCGGAACATCAGATATGGCGATGAATCTGGCTAAGAAGGCCCTTCTTAGACCCATCAATAAGAGTCATTCTGACCCATTTATTGCTGAGCTTGAAAGAGATTTGCTGAGGGCTGTAAACAGTACAGGAGTGGGTCCAATGGGTCTCGGAGGAGATTCTACTGCGCTAGCTTTAAAAATCGAATATGCCCATAGACATCCAGCATCATACCCCGTTGCCATAGCATTTCAATGCTGGGCTGCAAGAAGAGCAACTGCCCGTGTTTACTCGGACGGACGCGTAGAATGTCTATCTCACAAAGATAGAAATCTCGTATAGAAGAGGGGTTACGTGCATGAAAAAGATTGAACTTCACACCCCCATATCAGAGAAGAATATCCGTAAATTAAACGTGGGGGATCGCGTCTTCCTTAGCGGAACTATAATCACCGCTAGAGACTCAGCTCACAGAAGAATGATGAAGTACATCGCAGAAAAAAGAAGCATACCTTTCCCCCTTGAAGGCATGGCGCTCTATCACTGTGGCCCTCTTGTTAAGGCACATGGAGATGAATGGCTCGTGCTGGCCGCCGGACCGACTACAAGCATGAGGATGGAGCCTTTCGAAGCCGAAATAATCGAAAATCTCGGAGTCAGATTAATAATAGGTAAGGGTGGAATGGGCGGGAAGACCAGAGAAGCCATGAAACGCTATGGCGCCGCGTACGCGGCGTTTACAGGCGGAGCCGCTGTCCTAGCGGCCAAGCGTATAAAACGCGTCATTGATGTAAAGTGGCTGGATCTTGGGCTTCCTGAGGCTGTCTGGATCTTTGAAGCTGATCGTTTCGGCCCTCTAATAATAGGCATAGACTCTTATGGAAGAAGCCTCTACGAAGAAGTTAGAGCTAAGACTCTGAGAAGATTAAACAGGATCGTAGAAGACCGTGATCTCTGAATAATCCATGAAGACTCCTTTACTCTTAAGAATCCACAGTAGTAAACAGTAAATTATCGCTACTACAGTCATCAAAGTCAAGAGAGGCGCCATCCTAGCTACTAATATTGCTAATGTTAAATAAATCAGCATTATATTCTCTCTTTTCTGATCCGCATTAAGCACAGCGTTTCTATAAAGAAATATAGCTAATGATCTGAATGGTTCAAAGATACGGCTTACATTCTCTATGAGCGTATCGGCTTCATTTAGCAACGGATAATATCCATACAAATCTGGAATTTTAAATCCCCACTTATTCAATACTCTGGCCATAGATTCCCCAGATGCGATGCTAAGGTAATAGGCTAGACTGGCACACTCTTCTATCTTTTGATTCTTAAGTAACCTAAAGAAGCGTCGATAATAACCAAGTCCTCCTCGTTGCTTAGCCAGCTCGCCGACTACATAATAAGCTGCTGCGTAGCAGCTGCCTATATCTCGCGGATAATAGCTGGGCGTCCAGTCTTGAAGGAAGCCGAAATAATCCCCAAATCTCTTCCTAACATTCAAGACTTTACTTTCCATCTCCTTCTCTATCAGAATAGCCCCTTCATAACCAATCTCCTTACAGATCTCTATGCTTACATACTGTGCCATTCCCTCGTGAAACCATAATAGCCCCTGAGGCGAGATTCCCGCTCTCCATAGGAAATGGTGAACTAATTCATGCAAGGCTATAACCTCAATTTGCCCCTCCAATGTTCTCGTGTAAAGAATATTCAGATGGATATCGCCTAGTTTCTTTGGAGAGAATGGGACGTATCCGCCGATCTCCAGTAAAGAATTAAAGCTCGGTAAAAAGAATCTCACATTAGCGCTTTCGAGCGTAACGTTAAATAAATCAACAAGGTCATCATAGGTTTCATTGTAAAACTCTAGAATTTTCCATGCATACTCTCTGTACCGCGGTGGAGTTTCGAAACTGAAGATTCCCCAATGGAGCTTTATTGGGCTGAACGATTTATTCTCGATTCTGAATCCTACTTCCACTCGTAAAAGATTCTCTTCTTCAGGGATGTTACTGAAAAATATAATATTCTCCTCGCGGTCGATGGAACTCGGATAATAAACATTCCTTGATCCAAAGGCTATAGCCTCCCTCCGATTCAAAACGAACTCTCTGGGCAGAACTACTGATATCTTGATTCTGTTTCCTTTCTGAAAGCCTATTTGAGGAGAATAAAAGATTCCATTAGGCTCAATTATCATAGCAGCCAAGGAATGATTATATCGAATCTTTATCTCGAATCCTTCATTGTCTGATCTAAAAGAAAATAAAAAAGCATCATAAAACGGATTCTTAAACCCCGCTAATTTATACGGGTCGCTTAGATCCCAGCTGGTTACAATTCCTCTTATGGTCCTGTTAATCCACTGAGAGAACCTTGGAACTAGAATCCACATTGAACCTTCCTTTTGAAATGTGCGATAAGTTATGTCTACAAAAGTTAAGCCATCCCTGTCTATCTTAAAGAGGTACTCTACTGTTCCGTTACTTACTGAGGAAGTATATGTCAGCGGGGATCCCAAATTAACTATTAGGATGGAAGCGAGAAGAGAAAACGTAAGAATCTTCAGCCTTCCGTAAGGATTAGACTTCACCTTTCCTCGTCTCTACAGATTATCCGCCTGTCTAATTCACCAATCTCTACTACAGACTTCTGAATAATTCGATATTAGCATTACGAAAAAAGGCTCGAGAAATGAAACATGCTTAAAACTTACACGTTAAGGTTTATATTCAACGATAGTAAAATTTATATCCGGAGGATATACTGAAGAATTTTGCGAAGTAATGCACTTCCTCACCTTCTCGGTGAGGGAGGAAGGGTGAAAGTGAGAGTTTTACTCTCACAATGAACACCATGCATAGGCTCAACGTCAATCAGACGTCGACTCCGAGTAAGCCCGACACGCCACGCCGTCTGGTGGATAGCTCGGCTCGGACGCCGACGAAGGGCGTGACAAGCTGCGATAAGCCTCGGGTAGGCGCATGTAGCCGTAGATCCGAGGATCCCCGAATGGGACTTCCTACCTCTAAAGCCTTCGGGCTTTAGAGGTGCTCCCAATCGGGAGCGGGAACCCCCCGAACGGAAACATCTTAGTAGGGGGAGGAAGAGAAACCAACAGGGATTCCCTGAGTAGCGGCGAGCGAAAGGGGAAGAGTCCAAACCGAACCCTGCAGGGAAACCTGTGGG
>JAGGZB010000043.1 GCA_021162225.1 Candidatus Bathyarchaeota archaeon
GATTTAGATAAAGTAAAGATATGCATTCAAGAATATGAGGCCTCGATGGGTAGGGAATTTTTCATCTCGGCAGAGGATAAAGAGAATGATATACTTATTGGTTACTTACGGTTAAGATTTCCATCCGAGAAGGCTCATAGGCCGGAGATAGCGGGTAAAAACGTTTCTATAATTAGAGAGCTTCGGGTCTGCGGCGAACTTGTTCCTGTAGGTGAATATTCTGAAGAGGCATTACAGCATAAAGGGTGGGGACAAAAGCTCATAGGTGAGGCTGAGCGTGTCAGCCGTGAAAATGGGATGGAGAAGATTCTCGTAACAAGCGCTCTGGGTACAAAGAGATACTATAAAAAGCTTGGATACGATTATGATGGCGTATATATGAGTAAGAAGCTTTGAGCGTAAGGTTTTCAAAAGGCTTAAATTATCCCTCCTTCATCTATTTGTCGATAAACTAAACATAAGTTTCCTAAATAGTCAAGCATTTCATTCATAGCGGTTTATGAATCGGTGAGACATTCAATGGTCTCAGATAAATACGAGAAAATAAGCGCTTTAGCTCGTCGCAGAGGCTTCTTTTGGCCATCCTATGAAATATACGGCGGCGTAAGCGGCTTTATAAATTGGGGCCCTCTCGGCGCCGTCATGAAGAGAAAGATTGAAGATAAATTTAGAGACATGTTTCTCCGCCGTCTAGGCTTGTATGAAATTGAGACTCCTATAATCGGTCCAGAAGTAATCTATGTCGCCTCCGGCCATCTCAAAAGCTTCAGGGAAGCCATGGTTGAATGTAATAGATGTAAAAAGCGTTTTAGAGCTGATCATTTGCTCCAAGAATTCGCTAATCTTCCCTCGCATGAGACGGAGAAAATGACTCTCAAAGAGATCGCTGAGGCGCTGAAGAGGCATAGAGTTAAATGTCCAGAATGCGGCGGCAACCTTAGTGCTCCTCAATATTTTCTTACAATGTTCAAGACCACTATAGGCCCATATTCAGATGCTGTTGGATATGGTAGGCCGGAAGCAGCTCAGACCATCTTTGTAGAGTTTAAACGTCTATACGAGCAGGTTAGAGAGAAGCTCCCAACGGGATTCGCCGTGATCGGTCACGCCTTAAGAAATGAGATTTCGCCAAGACAGGGGCCGATGAGGCTACGGGAATTCACAATAATCGATCTTGAATTCTTCGTCGATCCGGAAGATCCTTGCTGTTCGCTTCTGGAACAGGTTGAAGATGAAACTTTGAATCTTGTACTCGCCGAGGAAAGGCTTAAGGGCTCAGAGAAACCTGTCAAATTGACGGTTAAGGAGGCGCTGAGTAAAGGCTACATAAAATCTGAGTGGCAAGCGTTTTTCATGGCTTTGGCGAAGCGTTTTCTGATGGATTTAGGAGTTCCTGAGGATAAGCAACGATTCATCGAGAAGCTCGAGTGGGAAAGGGCCCATTACTCTTCTCAAGGATTCGATCAAGAAGTATATCTCGACCGTTGGGGATGGGTTGAGGTTTCAGGCTTCAATGATCGGACAGATTTCGATCTGAGGGGTCATATGAGAGAAAGCGGGGTGGATATGAGAGTTTTCAAACCCCATGAAAATGTGAGGGTTAGAAAGGAGAGAGTCATTGAGCCAGTGATTTCTGTGATTGGAAGAACATTCAAGAGGGATGCAAATAAGGTTTTAGATCTTCTGTCCAAGGTAAACCCGAATGAAGTTGAGAAGCAGTTTAAGAAGCAGGGCTATTACATGGCAGGGGAATTTAAGATTCTGCCAAGCCACGTTAAGTTTGTAGAAAGAGAAGTTAAAGAGACAGGCCGGCGTTTTATTCCCCACGTCATTGAACCTAGCTTTGGCTCTGATAGATTGGCATACGTAGCTTTGGAATATGCATACACCGTTAAGGATGGCAGAGTAATCCTCAAGTTGCCTAGAGATATCGCCCCAGTACAGCTCGCAGTACTTCCATTGGTCCAGAAGGATGGGCTTCCTGAGAAGGCTAGGGCGTTATATAAAAGGCTGATTGACGAAGGTTTTTCTGTTGAGTATGACGAAGCAGGATCTATCGGTAAACGGTATGCAAGGTTTGATGAGATAGGAGTTCCCCTATGTATAACGATTGATTATCAGACATTAAAGGATGAAACCGTGACCATTCGAGATAGGGACTCTTGGAGGCAGGTTAGAGCTAGTATCAAATCCCTTCCAGAAGCATTGTGGGAATATTTCCGTTTCAAGAGAAACTTTGAGGATTTAGGGACGTCTCTCTAAAACTTATTTAATCTTTAACTACCATTTTCTCTCATAATTTAGTTAGATTTTTTAATCTTATTCCATTATTTTTTATTGGGTCATTAGCATTAATGTATGAGGCGAATATTGATTGGTTCTACCGATAGAAGCTGAACATCGAGCTAAGAGAAGAGCGCTCAGGCTTTGTCAAGAACATCTGAGAAAAGTAATGGATGTTTATCGGAAGGTAATGCAACTCGTGGATGCCTTCGCCGATGAGGACTGTAGCCTCCTATCAACTCTTTATGAGGAGGTTCAGCGGCTCGGCGATGAAGTGGATGACTCGAAGCGAGCAGTTGCTCAGGAACTTGTTGAGATAGGGGCAATATTGCTGAATAGAGAGGACTTTTTAAGATTCACGGATGTAACTAGTGAGATAGCGGACTTTTGCAAGGGAATAGCATTTAGGGTTTCACAGCTTACAGAACGAGGATGGAATGTGCCATTGAACTTGAGAAAAGAAACGTCAAATCTTGCTAGTGCGGTCTTCGACGTCTTTACGAGGCTCAGAGATACTTTTCTCATGCTAAATTATGGATCGCCTAAGGTTCTGGAAAAGGCTAAAGATGTTGAAGTTGCGGAGAGAAAAGTGGACAACATGTACCGAGAGTTGGAGATGAATATACTTAATAGTAAAATGGGAATTCCAACATTGCTTTTGATGAGGGATATAATCCAGCTCTTGGAGGACACGGCGGACAGAATTGAAGATGCAGCTGATGCGACTCGAATATTAGCATTTGCCATATAGCGAGGGGGTGGATCACAGTCGATGTCGACTCCATTCAAGGCTGAATTCGTCGAAAACTTTCTTATAGTTTGGGATCCGAAGAGCGGCTCTGAATTATTCAAGCATGGCTTCTACGGAAAGCCTCTGGGCATACCTAAACCTAAAAGCCCTGATTTTGACGTTCCATTGGTATTAGACCTGATGGAGGGACTATACCTCGTTGAGAAAGGACTTATCCGAGTTTTCGAGGGCTTCGGGAAAAAGGATGTCGATCCAGACGTTCTAAGGGAAAGAGCTAGAAAGCTCTATGAAGACTTCGACCTTAAATATCTTGTTTATCGAGATTTGAGGGAGAAGGGATTAGTAGTTACCCCTGGAGTTAAGTATGGATGTGACTTCGCCGTCTATAAGCGTGGGCCTGGAATTGATCATGCGCCTTATATGGTCTCGGTGAAGAGCCGAAAAGACGAGATTTCAGCTACTGAGATTGTGAGGGCTGGGAGGCTAGCTACAACCGTTAGGAAGCGTTTTATTATTGCTATTCCGGATCTAGAAAGAAACAGGATAGAATATCTTATATTTAGATGGTTTAAGGCTTAAGAACATCTTTCTTTTCGTTAAGGTAGCCTATTCTGATCATCATCTACGTATCTTGGCTTCTAAGATTGATTTCGCATTACTTAAAAAGGCTCTTCGCGAAAGAATACATTCCATCGGAGAGTAAAATAGAGATGTCAATTCATTCCAGATTCAGAGAGAAGATCGACGTTCTAGACCTCATAATAGATGTCCTCAGAAATCACGAGGAAACACTCTCAGAAATTATAGAGAGGTTCGATGAGACTTGTCAGAATCTGTCGATCTTCAATGAGAAGATGGATGCATTAAATAGAGTTCTTGAGCGACTAGACATACTAAAGGTCAAGTCTGTTATTAGGGCTAAGGGAATTAACGGCCCTCTTGTCAGAATCAAATGTAATGATTGGATAACCTTTAAAAATGCAAGTCAAGGAGCGTTGCTGGTAGCTTTTAATATATCGGAGGATGAAGTGACGATCTCTTCAGTCACTGACCTCTTCATCTTTACATATTCTAATGGGATTCCTGAGTTTATGTCAATCATGAACAAGGATGAAAAGTTCATTGCCAAGAAGACCTTAACTGCTTGGAGCAGAAGGCTCTCTTTGGAGGATGGTTACGTATACGATGTTATCTCTAATCCTAAAGCCTTACGCGGATGGTTATCTTCGGAATTAGGATTACCCCACGATAAGATAATTCATGGCGGAATCATCAGCTAGGCTTTTCCGAAAACTTACAGTCGTCGCGTTCCTTTTTCCATGGAAAGTTAAGGTTTGATATCCTTTTTCTCTTTTTGGCTGGATGTGAAGATTTTCTTCCAAAAATGGAAAAATACGTCCTTTTTTATCAAATAATCTGTTTTTGTTACCTTTTTGGCTAGAAAACCTTAAAAATTAATTCTTTTATTAGAAGGATGATTAAGAAATGGAGGTTAGAAGAAATGTTAAGTAAAAGTAGTCTCTCACAAAGAAGAAGCAACCTCGAGATAATTGCTGAAATATTAAGAATAGCGAGAAGAGGCGC
>JAGGZB010000172.1 GCA_021162225.1 Candidatus Bathyarchaeota archaeon
CCCTTAAGGGTCCTAAAGCCCTTCAAGTTGTCTTCATAACACTTTCAGTACTCTTTTTCATTCTTGCCCTTGGAGAATTCACTGGAATCCCGGAAATAACGATCATCGGCGGTTATGGGGGAATCTTCTGCGGTTCATTAGCGATTTACTTGGCCATAGCTGATATACTTAACGAAACCTATGCAAAGACTGTTCTGCCAGTCTGAGAGCAACTATTCTCCTGTGAATTTTTCTGGAGTTAATCGAGCCTTTATTCTATAAGGATAAAAAGAAAAATCAGGCTGGAATTAGCTGAGAAAAGAGGCGTTATTGCCGCTTTATTTCGAAAAAATAGCAATTAATCTTAAAACGGTTTGAAAAATATGAATTGCCGGATCGAAAGCTTTTTAAATAACGTTCTTTCATGAAAGATTTTAAGATCGAAGATGCTCGTTGGTGAAGTTGGTGTCAGATGAGGAGTGGCACATAGAAAGAGAGGAATTTTTTATTGGCGGGCAGGGAATAACAAAGAGTAAGCACCATTGGTATTTAACGGTTACCCACTGGCAGCTTGCAAAGGATTTTCCCCTTAAGATTTGGCGTGAAGGATACATCTACAAGATTGACTGCGTCACCAACAAGATCGTTTCTCATAAGAAGATTCCGTTCCAAGAATCTAGATATGATCATGTTGGGGACATAGACTACTTTAATGGCTTCATCTATCTGCCTCTTGAAGACGTGATATACTCTCGGCCGAGAATCCTAATATGTAACGAGAACCTATCCACACACGACTATGCTGACTTAGTTGACCAAGCGCATATGCCTTGGTGTGTCGTTAATCCAGAGAACGGCTTGCTACTCTCCTCTGAATTCGACTTCGTAAAGTATATTAACTTCTATGAGATCAAGCCCGATCACGTAGCTAAGCTAGTTGATAAGCTTAAGCTTTCTAGGGTTTTACGTAAGGTGCAGGGCGGCTGTATACATGAAGACAGCCTATACGTCTCCTGCGACGATGATGTGAAAGGAATCTACAGGATAGACTTGAGGTCCGGTGAGGTCTACACGTTGCTCGAGACCAGAATACCATACGAGATGGAAGGGATCTGTGCAGATTTTCTTGAGAATCCAATCTTTCACTTCATAGACCATGAGGGACATCTTTATCATGCTCAAAAAGTAAGTAAGTCGCTTTACGCGGTGGCGAATGCCACACGCTAACCCTCCCCTCTCATTTTTTACGCTTTCTATCTCAGAGAGATCTTTCTCTTTTCCTCTTCTCAGAGAAAACCTCCTAAAGAATAGAATATACAAATGAGGAGCTAAACTCTCCTAGGCTTTATCACCTCATATAGTATCACTAGGGAGTAAGTCAGCAGAATAGTCACAGTCACATCTATTGGAACTCTAATATAGTATATTGCCGACTCTTCCAGCATATTTAGCAGTATAAATATGCTGACGACTCTTCCAAAGGTGAACATTGCTAGACTTGCAATAAGTACCTTAAGCGACTTTATGGTGTCCTCCCTTCTGAGAAAGAGCCTCGCCATTGAATAATTTGTTCTCTTTACTGATGAAGAGTATACCCTGAACGTTAAGTAGGATGCTATGGTTGAGGCAAAGATTCCAATCAGCACTGGATTCAAATATTTCATGCCATCTCTACTCCTCAAGCGTGAGCTTTAAGTTTCTTACAGAAAGAAGAAGCAGGGTTACGGCCAGTATGCTCACTAGCCCCCCTGATATTCTGAAAGCCTCATGATTCGTTATCCACCAGAAATACAGCAGTATAGCCATGGCTATGCATGAAAAGGAGAAAAGGAAGAGATCCTTAAGAAACCTAAGAAAGATTTCGCTTCTGAGAAAGATTCTTGAAGAAGAAACCTTGACATTTCTCAGCTTAAGAACGACCCTTACGGAATAAAATATGATTTGTAAGCCTAAAATTAAGTAGACGGTTTCCCTGAAGGCCATGAAATAATCCAATTAATTCATTCTCCTTCTTATTCTTATCCTTTGGATTGTTAAGAAAATTATCGAAAGCCAAATAAAATATTAATGGATTATATACTTGATTTTTTAGATTTTAGGAGACCCGTTCAGAGATATCTCCGACAAAGCATTCATCATCTACAATGCTCTCTTCCACATCACCTTAAATACTACCGAACATAGCATATCCCTCATAATCAAGCAACTCCTCCATAAGATACTCGTCAAACGAAGCCTTCGTTCAGCTCCAGAATACCTCTGATATTCAGAGCCTAACGAGGCTTCTCTGCTCGATCTAATTCTCTCTGGGCTTACATCAGATAGTTATGATTATGAGAATCCATTTAGGGGATGAGCATTGCCTAGCTAGTATCGTCTCCTTATGAGGAGAATCAATACTGCTAAGAGGAACATTATCATCAAGCCTACAAGGAAGCCCTTAAGATACTCGGACGTTTCAACCTCCTCTTTAGGAATCTCCACAGCCTTAAAGGTTACATATCCAATTGAAGTGTCTCCGCAGGTCTCTAAGCTAACTCTTGTGCCATTCACAAAGATCTTAAGATCCTTGGATCCACATATTCTAGCTCTATTATCCCAAAGCCGCGAAATATTCATGAATACGTCTCCATCCTCTATGGCTGCTGAAAGAAGCCTACATGATGTTATATGAGTCACGTGAGGAATCCGCGGCCTCCCATATCTTATCTTGAACTCGTAGACCCCAGAACTCAGCTCCGGAAGAATAACGTAATCATCCGAGAAGAGAGGATAAGCTCTATTCATAAACTCTACGTAGCCTATCCGTTCTCCATCAATTCTCAAACACATGCATGAAGTATATTGAAGATATTTCTGGGGCACATCTGACACATCTATTTGAACATCAACTCCCTTAGGCATATAGGTAACTTTAAGCCTAATTCTTCTCCAAGCTTCAAATCTACGGATGAACTCTCCAGCCGTCATAGGCGATACATCAAGTCTTTCAGCGTACTCGTATCTCAAAACTTCAAGGAAAACCTTCAATCTTGTCTCGTTAATTAAGCTATAGTCATGCCATAGAAGAATATAGGGCGCCGAATGCCCCAGAGCATAGAATCTGTTAAAGTTCTCCTTTTCAGTCTCCAGAGCCACTTCGGGACTATTCTTGGAATAGTCGAAGTAGTAAAAGTCAGATTTCGTACTTCTCCAGAACACGAATATCTCAGAGCCATCTTCAAGGGGCTGTACGCCCACCATGCGAAGGAACGGATAAGCAAACGTTTGGACGAGATATTTATAACCTGCCTTCCTCACGAGGAAGTAATGCTCTATCGGAAACATTCCATCCGGAACTTGGAAACCCTCAACCTCAGTGAAGTTTCCAGCAATATCCTTATAGCTCTGCTTAAGCTCAAATAGAATCTTCTCCTCGCCTGTTACATTCACCCATACTGGATGATGCACCGTGTGACTTGCAAACTCCACGCCCGCATCAATCGATGCTTCAAATAAATCCTTCAGAGACAGCCAGTCAATCTGCTTCTTTAATCCGCTATATCTTCCCGTTATAAGCGCCCAAGAAAAGGGAAAACAGGCCCTCTCCGACTCGTTTAGTAGCCAGCGTAGAGCCCTTCCAGTAGCCATCTTCTCAGCAGACCAATCCGCATCCACATTAAGCATCCATATCATTCTTCCGCATGCTAAGTTCAAACCTATCGGGATGTGTTCCCCGAAGACACCCCACTGAATCGACCTGAATAGAAGGCTTGTTTTCTGAAAGAGGCTGTCTGAGGCTTGAAGAGTAAAGAGCACTACTCGTCCACGACCATACTTCGAAGCAGTAGCCAATATGTCTCCGAGATTAGACCGTAAAAGAATGGATGCATTAGACGTTGAATCCAGAACTAGGTAGTCGTAGCTTTTATCTTCAAGCGCCATCTCTCCAGCGAAGTCTCTCGTTATCATGTGACTCTCAGCTCTGACAGAAAAGAACTTCCCAGTTCTGGAGGAGATGCATAGCAGTCCGAAGACTTCGCTGTAAAAATTCATCCATTCATGCGAGTATATGGCGAAGCCTTCCCGCTCCACAATAGGAATCCCGAAGCTGATGAGGGCCCCGCCAGACTTAATCCACCTGCTAAGTTTATCCATGAAGCCCCCCGATAGATTAATCCAGCGTGCATTTGGAAAAATTAGACACGAGTATCTCGAGAGATCCTCTACACGCATCCTCTCATCACTGAGAACCACATATGGCGTTCCAGCGAGCAATAAACTGTACTGGACAGCCATCAGGGCGTAGTGTGCATTGGCAATACTGATCTGGCTTGCCTTGGTAGAATAAGCCACGGCGACGGGCTTAACATCCAATTTTATGTAGTCTTCGAAGCCCTTCACTTGATGTATGCCTGCGGCGTTGAGGAGTAAAAGAAGCACCATGATCCTCAAGAAGAGCCTTCTGGTCATCTGCTATCATTAATCCATCATTAGCGGAGCCTTATTTTAAATATCTTTAGACAATAGACAGTTTCAGCTCCCTTTGACGATTTCATAAGTCTTGAATGTGAATTCCGAATAAGCACATAGCAATAAATACTTCGACTTAACGATATCTAGATATCTTGAAAATATAGAAGATGATTCTTCATGTCTGAGTCTAGGATCGTCAGGGATCCCGTTTGCGGGATGCCCCTAGAGCTTGATAAGGTCAGGTTTAAGGCTGAATTCGGAGGCAGAATATACTATTTCTGTAGTGAATACTGTAAACGTCGATTCTTTGAGAGGCCTAAAATCGCGTATTTCTCGATGGAGGTCGGTATAAAAAGCGATATTCCAACATATAGTGGAGGACTGGGAGTTCTCGCTGGAGACACTATAAGGTCAAGCGCCGATCTAAGGATACCCCTCGTGGCCGTAACGCTTGTTAGTAGAAAAGGCTATCTTAAGCAGAGGATAACGGAGGACGGCGAACAGTTAGAGTATCCAGATGAGTGGGACCCATCCGGCTACATGACCCATTTGCCTCAGATAGTTGAGGTTCCAATTGAAGGTAGAAAAGTCAAGGTTAAGGCGTGGATTTACGAGTATCAAAGCGTAACGGGAGGAGTTGTTCCCATATTATTTCTCGACACGGATGTTGATGGAAACTCTTCCGAGGACAGATGCATAACTGACTATCTTTACGGAGGAGATGAGAGATACAGGCTGAAGCAGGAGATAGTTTTAGGAATCGGCGGCGTGAGAATGCTTGAGGCACTGAACATAAAAGTTGCGAAGTATCACATGAACGAGGGTCACTCAAGCCTTCTCA
>JAGGZB010000073.1 GCA_021162225.1 Candidatus Bathyarchaeota archaeon
ATATTACTCTTTAGGTTAAAACCGAAAGCTCTAAATTTCTTGATGCAACTTCTTTTCTGAATGAAGAGCTGGGGCCCGTAGCTCAGCCAGGACAGAGCACCGGGCTTTTAACCCGGGGGTCGTGGGTTCAATTCCCGCCGGGCCCGCCAATAATCTTGTCTCATATTAATGAATCGATATGGGTTCTTTCCTTTCGGTGTTTTCTTATGAATTCTTCGATTTCTCGAATGGATGAAGGGCCATTCATTGGGCCGAATCTCGTAACCTTTATAGCTCCAGCGGCGTTCGCGAACTCCAAAATTCTGCTTAGGCGCCAGTTTTTGAGAAGTCCATATGCGAAGGCTGCATCATAAACGTCTCCAGCTCCCGTGGGATCTACTTCTGAGACTTTAAATGAGGGCTTAAAGATAACTTCTTTCCGGGTTATCGCCATTGATCCCTTACTTCCCATCTTTATGACGGCGACTTCTGGGCCTATACTGATGAGTTTTCTTCCAGCATCTACTGGATCATCTATTCCAGTCAAAGCGGCAGCTTCATCTCTGCTTGGAAGGATAACCCTGCATGCCTTAATAGCTGGCCAGCATATTCTCCTAATAGTCTCTACATCTAAAAGTTCCGGTCTCAAGTTTGGGTCAAAAGTAACTATAATGTTTGAATCCTCAGCTATCTTCAAAGCTTCATAGCATGCTTCTCGGCTTTTTTCATTAACCGCAAGCGATGATCCCATAATATGTAGTAGCTTAGATTCAGCGATGTACTTCCTGTCCAGAGGGTCCAAAGAGAGTTGTCCAGCAGCTGAATGTCTAAGATGAAATATGAACTTTCGAGTTCCTGAAGAATAATACATCACAAAAGTAGTCCCTGTAGTATATTCCTTCACCACGCGGATCCTACTTACATCCACGCCGTCTTCTCTAAGTTTCTCTATTAGAAGCGTGCCGAAATCATCATCTCCAACAGCCCCTATGAATCCCGATTTTAATCCTAGGTTCGCCGCCGTGTCTATAAAGATTGCAGGTGCACCGCTCGGGTATGGTCCAAGGTATACTGCAGGCACACTGTGGGGTACATCTCGATCTTTCCGCATTATCTCAACCAATATCTCGCCCAGACTTACTACTTCGAAATGCATCGCGTATTCACGCAGATTGCTGTAGAGATTCAAGAATTTAAATAGTTATTTGCCCAAAAGGTAAATCTCTCCAGATGATTTTTGCTGGAAAAGAGGAGATTTAATTCTCTATTCTCCTATTATCCTTTCCTTGTTCTTTGCCCAATGTATCATCATATCGAATATCAAGTCTACGGTTCTTTCGATGACGCTCTCTGGCATTCCGGGACTGGCAGGTTCGCATATCAGCCTCACACGATAATAATCTTCTTGAGGATGCTTGGTCATAATGAGTGCGTTTTTAGTTCCTCTCTCTCCACCAGCAATCTGGAAGTAATAGTCAAACTTGATAGAGCGAACAAGTTCTCCTTTGATGTTTTCAATCTCTGGGGTTTCCTCAATATTTTCCATTCTCTCCGTATATCCTGTTCTCAGCTCATTTAGGCTGTTTAGAACATAGCCCACAAAGAATTCTATCTCATTAGTCTTAACCTTTACGGGCATGCTAAGCTCTCTTGCTTGGTAAACCTTGAATATTTTTTCTCTACGCTCCTTTGCCTCCTTTTCGGGTAGCTTAAGCCTCTTAATCTTTGATGGAGTATAGGTGCTGATCGCCATATATGCTGGCCTCACTGCGGATAGTACAGAGGCTGCTATGGCTATTGCGAACGCGATCGCACTCCAATACCACTCTATTTTTTCACGAACCATAAGATCTTGCTGTAATAATACCATGATTCTGTAGAATCCGAGACCGAATAAATAGCCTAAGCTTCCACCAACCATACCGAGGATGACGGCTTCAGCTAGGAATATCAGCCCGATATGGGTTGGATTAAGCCCAAGCATTAAAAGCGTTCTTATCTCCTTTCTTCTTTCATAGACGCTGTTTAACATAACCATTCCAGTGTTCAAACCAACCATTACCAGGGGAATCAGAAGCTCAACCGCACCCTTAATCTCAACATAGGAGTCTATATAGAAATGCGTAAGAGACCCGTTTGAAGAAACAAAAACATCATAGTCAAAAACGTAAAGCAGATACTTAATTATTGATCTCATATCTGCCTGGTTCCCTATTTGGAAAACCATCTCTGAGAGAGTGGCGAATTGAGGTATTTCTTGGCGACCTATTATCCTTGCAATATTCTTTAATTCCTCAGCGGTCTTCCAATTCATTATTACAACTTCCGTGCTATTGCAGACTCTCAGAGTTCTGTCTGAGAGTATTCGAATAGGTCCATATGGCTGTCCATCTAGATCGATTAAATTCTCGTACTCATCGCTGCTAAATACTCCTTTAACAGTGAAATTTCCTGAAACTCCCGAAACTCCCTGTATACGTAGAGTTACGGTCTCGTTGGCTTTCACACCTAAAATGCTGGCTAGCTTAGAGCTTATCAATATCCCTTCTTCATCGTTCTCGCTCAGGAAGTTTCCTTCCGTGATGATTCTATCTAACGGAATATACTTTGTCTCATTAACCGGATCTATCCCTAGAACGCCATAGATTAAAGCTGTACTTCCAGTTCTCGGATTCTTGATCAGAGCGATGGGATGGGAGCTTGGAAGATTCTCAATTCTAATAGCTATATTTTTCATCTCTATTATCTCCGAAAGAATCTGTGGATCATCTCTTCCGAGTGGTGAAAATAGCAGAGTCTTGTTAACCATTCTTTTCACAAGTATTCCATTGGATGGTGGAGTTACACTAATTCTTTCAGAAACTATGCCGAAAACTTTCCCGAAAGACGTTAAAGATGTGAAGGCCAAGATGAGAATAACTATTGAAAGTATCGTAAAGAAACCCCGTATCTTCCTACGTTTTATCTGCCTCTTCCCCATCGAAAATATCACCGAAATCGCACTTCTCCATGGCACTTCTCCCTCAACGGTTCTTTCTTTCCAAACGCGTGGAATTCCAAAGAGGAGCGCTAAAACGATTATGATGGAAACTACGGACGATCCGATGAATAATGAGCTGTTTTCTTCAATAACTATGTGTGCACCTGGGTACAGGAAGTACAGCAAAACCAAGTATATTATGTAGATTACTATGCTTGAGATGATTTTTCTTTTTTCTTTTTCAAAAAGGAAGAAGGCTAACACGGTGCTGAATACTGCCATAACTGCCGAGAGATAAACGGCGCCGGTTTTGCTGACCATGTACATGTGTTGAATAGTCATTGAGATAAGATTCATCTGCTCAAGCTCTGATCTCAGAATAGACCAAACCTTTAAGTAATCGTCATCATTCCTCGCGTGAGCGAGGAGAGAATCTGCTTCCATTATTCTCCTATATGAATTCATTATTTTTCTTCTTTCATCAAAAACCACGAAACCAATATTCTGTGCATCATTAATCTGAGAGATGGTCTCGTTAAATTTTGAGCGAACCGTGTCAAGTCCGTTTCTCAGAGTATAGTCCGATATCAGAATTGAAGATTTGGCGCCCTGAGGAAGATTAAATGCTACAGATCCATTGTATAGGATTATATCCTTTCTAATTGTGCTTTTTCGGGACTTTAAGAAAATGTAAACCTCAGTTTTCACGATAACTGGAGTATCCGCTGGCACTATGACTAGGTTGCCGTCAAGCCTTAGAAACCATGCATGGAGGGAAGATCCATACTCATCCACCATACCGGGAACTATACTTAATCTAGATCCATCCTCTCCTAATACTTTAAGAGTAAACATACCTTTACGTCTGGGACTCGGAGACTGAACAAGATACCATGAACCTTTCAGTTCGATCAGTGCTCCCGGAACGAGTGTAAAATCAACCTTCTTCTCCCACGAGTCCATCTCGATTCTCTTAACTGACGGAACATAATCCACATTTTTTTGAGTGAAGTTTCCTCTGAAAGCATAAATATAATATGATCTGCCTAAGACTATGAATGGTCCGGAGATATTGTAGAATCCATTCTTGTCAGTAAAGAATCTATACGACTCCAGACACCACGCAAGAATTATCGTTGCGTTAGGAATAGGCTTTCCTGTTTTGAAATCGATGACTCTGCCATAAATTCTCGGCGTAGTGCGCGGAGCCGCGTAGATACTTATGCATGGCTGGAGCAACATAAGCATGAGAAGAAGCAATGATAAGCGAATCCAAGCTTTCAATCGCTTTTCCTCCGAGGATAAGAAAATTTACTTAAAACCTAATTTATCTTTTACCTTTTTGCGGATTGGCATTAAAATTAATGTCCTTAAGGCATATATATCATCATTAAGTAGCAATGAGTATGGCTTATCGGAAATGAGCCGCGTGGTTTTATGGTCAAGAGGTCATTATTTTTAATTCTGGCTCTAGGACTTGCTATAGGTTTCCTAGCTGGACACATATATCAGAAAAGCGCATTCGATGAACTTACCCAGCAAATAGCAGTTTTGGAAAGGAGAAATCAGGATTTAAACAAGTGGCTTCAAGGAAACATATCGCTATATGAAGAGAGAATAGCTATCCTAAAAGATGAGGCGAAACGGATCGCGAATGAGGCTGCCTCCTTACGTTCTCGCCTAAAGACTCTACAAAGCCAAGCAAATACTACAGTACTTGGAATATACTTCAGTCCCAAAGGCGGATGTGAAGCTCAAATCATCTGGTGGATTAACAGAGCAAACATATCGATTCACGTACTAATCTATAGTTTCACGCTGGATTCGATAAGCAACGCGCTAATCAATGCTTATAATCGAGGAGTGGACGTGAAGATAGTATTTGAAAGGGATCAAGTGACAAAGTATAGCGAGTATCAAAAGCTAAAAGCCGCCGGGGTGCCAGTGCGTAACGATACGAATCCTGGACTCATGCACAACAAAGTTATGATTATTGATGGAAAGATAGTCTTGACGGGGAGTTTTAACTGGTCGGTGAGTGCAGAGAGGAGGAATAATGAAAATCTTATAGTAATAAGAAGCATCTATGTTGCCAGAGTATACGAGGAAGAATTTGATAAGATATGGAACAATAGTATCTAGAGAAAAACTTCAAGGTACACTGATTTAAAATCAATAATTCAGAGATTTATTTCTCCTTCAAAAATCATTAATATACCCACCTGCTACTCTAGGTTCAGACGTAGAATCCAGATAGAGAATTCGGTCTATCAATCGCGTTTAAGAAGAGGGTACTATATTCTGTCTGTATAGGGTATATACGCACAAATCAAAATATCACATTCCAAACTCATCACTTCTCCAGTGAGAGATGATGAAGATTCAAATAAGCGATGAAAAGGCGCTCAGCACAGTAGTTACGACGTTAATAATCCTCGTCGTCTCCGTTCTATTAGCAGGAGTCGTAACAATGTACGCGATAAACATCACATCCAC
>JAGGZB010000182.1 GCA_021162225.1 Candidatus Bathyarchaeota archaeon
CGATCGGTTATCTTAACGATTCGAGAAAAAGCGTACACTTTAAATATAAATGTTTTATTTCGTATTAAGGGCATAAGGATAGAGGGTAAGCTATGTCCACGGAGTTTAAACATATCGTACGCCTAGCTGGAAGCGATCTAGAAGGATCGAGAAAAGCAGTATATGCGCTAACGAAGATAAAAGGCATAAACATCCGGCTAGCGGAGGCTATAGTGAAGAAGGTTAATATTCCTCAAGATAAACGTTTAGGTTTTCTCTCAGAATCTGAGATTCGAAGAATCGAAGATGCAATTATGAACATTGCAAGCTTCGATATTCCCAAATGGCTTCTTAATAGAAGGAAAGATTTAGAGAGTGGTGAGGATATCCATCTGATAACTTCTGATCTCGACCTTAAAATGAAAGAAGATATTGAAAGAGAAAAAGCTATGAAGTCCTGGAAAGGATATCGTCACTCTTATGGACTTAAGGTAAGAGGGCAGAGAACAAGAACAACTGGCAGAAAGGGGAGAACAGTAGGAGTAAAGAAGAGGCGGAAGTAAGATGGGTGATCCTAAGAAGCCTAAGAAAAAGTATGAAACTCCAAGATTTCCATGGCGCTCTGACGTTTTAGAAAGTGAAATAAGGTTATTAGGCGAATACGGGCTTAGAAATAAGAGAGAACTTTGGCGCTGTAAAACTATGCTTTCAAAATTCCGAAGCATTGCAAGATCATTATTCGGCATGCCCTCATCGAAGCGGAAGATTCTTGAAGCGCAGCTTCTAAACAAGCTGAAACGTATGGGAATACTCTCAGAGAACGCTGTTCTCGACGATGTGTTAGATCTCACAGTAGAATCGATCCTTGAAAGAAGATTACAAACCATAGTCTTTAAGAAAGGCTTGGCGAAAACTATTCATCAAGCACGCCAGTTAATTGTTCACGGCCACATCGCCATAGATGGGCGTAAGGTTTTTTCTCCCGGATACTTAGTACTGAAGGATGAAGAGGATAAGATTGAATATGCGCCTACAAGTCCCCTTAATAATCCAGAACACCCGATCAGAGTAGCAATTGAAGTAGAAGCGAAAGGAGGCGCTTAAACTTGAGTAGCAAAAACGAAAAGTGGGGTGTCGTTCACATTTATAGCTCATACAATAACACGATAGTTCACATGACTGATCTTTCCGGAGCGGAAACCATAGCTAGAGCGTCCGGAGGAATGTTTGTAAAGGCTGACAGGCTTGAATCATCACCCTATGCTGCCATGAGAGCTGCGGCATACGTCGCATCAATAGCTAAGGACAAAGGGATAACAGCAATACATATAAAAGTTCGTGCTCCAGGAGGCTCTAAGGCGAGGACGCCAGGGCCAGGTGCTCAGGCAGCAATCAGAGCTTTAGCTAGGGCGGGATTTAAGATGATTGGGCGAATTGAGGAAGTTACGCCTCTTCCTCATGATGGAACTCGGCGTAAGGGCGGTCGAAGAGGGAGACGTGTATAGGAGAAAAAAGGAAACGTCATGAATTCGCTTAGAAAAGGTTGAAATAGAGCATGCATCTGTTCATCAGAAAAGCATGGGAGGAAACGGGTAGTTTTTGAATGAGAGGGTGATGCGATGAAAGTACAAATACTTGAGAAAAATGGGGATTCGATACGTTTCATAATTGATGGTATAACAACATCTCTTGCGAATACTCTTCGAAGGATCATCCTCTCGGAAGTTCCATGCATGGCGATTGATGACGTTATGATAATCGAGAATAACTCTGTTCTCCATGATGAGATACTGGCGCTTAGACTTGGACTCATCCCTCTCAAGACGGATCTTGATTCGTACAATCTACCGGAAGAGTGTGAATGCAAAAGTGAATTGGGATGTCCTCTATGCAGAGCTGTCCTGATACTTGATGTTAAGGCAGAGTCAGAAGAGAAAGTTGTTTACTCGAAGGATCTTATTCCCGAAGATCCTAAAATTGCCCCTGTAAGCGACAAAATTCCAATAGTGAAGCTTGCTCCTGGACAGAAGATTAGGCTTGAAGCCTACGCAAGACTTGGAAAAGGAAAAGATCACGCAAAATGGCAACCTGTTTCAGCTTGTACATACAGATACATGCCCGAAGTGAGTATAGATTATGAAAGATGCGATGGATGTGGAGAATGTGTAAATATATGCCCCAGAAAGGTTTTAGACAAGTCAAATGACGGAAAAGTTGAGGTTAGAAACATGCTTGAATGTATATTATGTAGAGACTGCATGAACGTGTGTCCTAAGGATCCGCCTGCAATTAATGTTAATGGAAACAAAGAATCGTTCATTTTCTATGTGGAGTCAACAGGCGTTCTACCTGTTGAACGTATAATAAGCGAAGCTTTGAAGATCTATGACAAAAAGTGTTTAGAGTTTTTAGAAGAGATCTCGGTGAATCTAAATGTGCCCAAAAAAGATGAAAATAACTAATCCGGATCTCCTAAGGTTGATTCGCTTCCTTAGAAAGAAGTCTAGAGAGAATAACGCCTCTATATGGCGAAGGGTAGCCGAGATGCTTTCAAAGCCGAAACGTAGACGAATAGTAGTTAATGTCAGCAGAATAAATCGCTATACTAGAGAAAATGATGAAGTAGTGGTTCCGGGAAAAGTTTTAGGAGCCGGCTTAATAGATCATCCAGTTAAGGTTGCAGCTTTTGCATTTTCAGATAACGCTCGATCTAAGATTGAAAAAGCGAAAGGGAAATGTTTAACTATTCCAGAGCTTGTTGAGATGAATCCTAAGGGTTCAAACGTCAAGATAATTGGGTGAAGCGAATGGCTAGTAAAGGAACTAAGGAGACAATAATCAATGCTGACGGGTTAATCCTCGGTAGGATGGCGAGTCATATAGCCAAGAGACTCTTAGACGGCGAGAAAATAATAATTGTAAACGCTGAGAAAGCAATAATTTCCGGGAAAAGACTAAGCATACTAAGAGAGAAGCATGAGTTTCTTCAAGTAGGACATTACCGAAAAGGCCCCTTCCATCCCAGAAGGCCTGATAGAATCGTGAAAAGAGTAATTAGGGGGATGCTTCCGAGAAAAAAGCCGCGTGGAAAAGAGGCGCTGAAGCGATTAAGAGTCTACATAGGTATTCCAAAGGATTATGAGGGGAAAGAGATGGAAAAGATCCACGAGGCTGACGGTAGAAATTTAAGAGGCCCATACATAAGGGTATCTGAGCTCGCACGCAATATAGGCTGGAAAGGATAGAGAAAGGTGATGAAATGCCCGCGAAGAAAGTATTGGTCGTCAGTGGAAAACGCAAAACAGCGATAGCGAGAGCCGTCATTAAAGAAGGAAAGGGACGAATAAGGATAAACAATATTCCCCTTGAGATTTACGAGCCTGAAATAGCTCGGGAAAAGATACGTGAACCTCTCCTACTCGCGGGAGATATTTGGAAAAATCTAGACATAAAGATAAAGGTGAGGGGAGGAGGGTTCATGGGACAGGCAGAAGCATGCAGGATGGCTATAGCGAGAGGTTTAGTTCAGTGGACGAGAAGCTCTCATCTCAGAAGAATCTTCATGGAATATGACAGAACCATGCTTGCTGGTGACCCCCGGCAGAAGGAACCAAAGAAGTTTGGAGGTCCAGGTGCGAGGGCCAGATTCCAGAAGAGTTATAGGTAGAATGAAGGTGAATATATATGATAATACCCATAAGATGTTTTACGTGTGGTAAGCTCATCGGGGATAAATGGGAAGAATTTATTAAGAGAGTGAAAAACGGCGAACCTGCGGGCAAAGTATTAGATGATCTAGGTATAAAACGTTATTGTTGCCGCCGCATGCTTCTCTCACACGTTGAGATAATAGATGATCTCATAAAGTTTTATGGAAAAAGAGATGTGAAAAACGAGAATAGGAGATGAGAAAATGTCAACAGTAATTGAGGATGTGAAGGCAAGGCAGATTCTGAATAGCAGGGGAAACCTTACAATAGAGGTTGATGTGTACACGCTTGACGGATTCGGAAGGGCATCTGCCCCAAGCGGCGCGAGTACCGGAAGAGCTGAGGCTACGCCATTTCCTGATGGAGGGGTAGAAGAGGCTGTAAAGAAAGTAGAGGAATCTATTGCTCCAGAGATAATTGGGCTTTATGCAGACGACCAAGAAGAGATAGACTCTATTCTTCATGAGATAGATGGCACGGAAAACTTTCAGAACATAGGAGGAAACACCGCCTACGCGGTATCTTTAGCGGTTGCCGATGCAGCTGCGGATTCGTATGGACTATCACTGTATCAGTACTTAGGAGGAATAATGAATTCTTCTCTCCCATATCCGCTGGGCAATGTGATTGGAGGCGGGAAACATGCCTTTGGAAACGCGACGGACATCCAAGAGTTTTTGGTACTTCCCTTAGGTGCCAATTCATTCCTGGATGCCGCCAAAGCCAATGCAGCTATCCATAGGAAGCTCAAGAAGCTCCTGGGCAAGATAGATCGGACATTCACTGGTGGAAAAGGCGATGAAGGAGCATGGGCCCCGAATATCTCAAACGATCAAGCCTTAGAAGCATTAACAACAGCATGCAAAGAAGTCTCTGAAGAGTTCGGCTTTGAATGCCGAGCGGGAGTAGATGTTGCAGCTTCTTCGCTCTGGGATCCTAAGGAGAAGGTATACGTATACGAGAGGGACGGGGTTAAACGCGATACAGGAGAACAGATCGAGTATATTTTGGGTCTAATTGAAAAGTATAATCTCGTGTATGTTGAAGACCCTCTTCACGAAGATGATTTTGAAGGATTTAAGGAGTTGACATCTAAAGCGCGCGGATGCCTCATATGCGGAGACGACCTCTTTGTCACAAACTCTAAGAGACTGCAGAAAGGCATATCGATGCATGCCGGAAACGCAATCATCATAAAAATGAACCAGATCGGAACGTTAACCGACACTTGGAAGACAACCAAGCTCGCACAGGAAAATAGTTATGTACCTGTAGTCTCGCACAGATCAGGAGAAACAGAAGCCTATCACATTGCACATTTAGCCGTAGCATTTGGCGCACCCATAATAAAGACAGGAGTCGTTGGAGGAGAAAGAATAGCAAAGCTTAATGAACTTATCCGCATTGAGGAGGAACTCGGTGAAAGAGCCCGGATGGCTAAATTAAAGATTTAGTGAGGAGGGGAAGATGTCGGAGAAAAACAACGAGGAAGAAGAAAAAGCCAGCGAAGAAAGCCAGAGTGAAGAAAAGGAACTATTACTTCCTCAAGATGAACTATTATCTGCAGGGATTCACATAGGGACAAAGATAAAAACGAAAGATATGGAGCCATTCATCTATAGGGTGAGGCCAGACGGACTCTTTGTTTTAGACCTAAACAAAACCGATGAACGCATAAGGGTTGCTGCAAAGTTTCTTGCACGCTTTGAGCCTTCAAAGATAGCTGTTGTGGCTGCAAGGCTATATGCGCGCGAACCCGTCAACAAATTCTGCAAAACTGTCGGTTGCATTCCAATTACTGGACGTTTCATTCCAGGGATGCTCACAAACCCATTATATCCCAACCGTATAGAGCCCGATGTGATAATGGTTTCTGATCCCAGAGCAGATTCACAAGCCGTGAGGGAAGCTTCTAGTCTAGGAATACCGGTAGTTGCGCTCTGTAGCACGGATAATAACTTCAGCAATATAGATCTAGTTATACCAACAAATAACAAGGGGAGAAAAGCCTTAGCTGTCATTTACTGGCTTCTGGCTAGACAAGTACTTCGTGAGAGGGGCGAAATTCCTCCGGATGGTGACATACAATTTTCAATTGAGGATTTTGAAGTTAAAATAGCCGAGAAAACCTGAAACATATTATAAAATTTCCCCAAGCATATTTAAGGAGAGAAAATAATTTTATAGTCTCATCTATTCTATTGACTTTTAGTTTAGCCATAAAAATCAAACATCATGGAGATTACTCATTGAAAAGAATAAAGGCATCAGCTCCTGCAAAGGTTATCCTCTTAGGGGAGCATTTCGTAGTTCATGGAGAACCAGCAATAGTGCTGGCAATAGATAAAAGGGCGACGGTAACCGTTGAGACGAGAAATGACTCAAAAATATTCATAGAGTCTAAAGATATAGGCGCCTCTGGATTCTTCGTAAATGACGAGTTCCATCCCAAAATGGGAGGGAAGGAAGCGGGAAGAAAACTTGAACCCATATATGCTATTGTGAAAGAAGCCATCAGAAGGTACAATCTAAGATA
>JAGGZB010000011.1 GCA_021162225.1 Candidatus Bathyarchaeota archaeon
ATATAATTCTTCCTTACGAATCTTAAGGTTTCTAATGTAACAGCTTTTACTACCTCCTGAAGATCTCTGAATATCATTTCTTCAAGTTCCCTGCCGAAACATGTCTTGGTTAGACATTCTATCTCTCCCTTGATAATTAGTGAAAGTTCCATAAGCCTCTTGGTTTCCAATCTACGAATCCATTTCAGAAACTGTTCGTCTGTGAACAAGTCAAGGTTGGGATTGCGTTCCCTTGCTACCCATTCATAGACTTCATTCCATAGATTTGCATAAGGATCGTCGCAAAAGAATTTGGATAGGCATTCATCACATACCAGCTTAACATCCATGGATTCATCTTCATAGGTGCATGAAATATTCCACTTCTTCCGAGGGGGGAGGGTAATGATGTTAAGCTTACCTACTTCGTCTAAAGTCCTAGAACATAGCTCACACCCGAATCCGGATTTTTCAGTCATGCTTGCGTGCGGGATAAACTGGTAAATAAAGGCTTTGCATCCAAGATTTTCTAGGGAGATTCACTATAAAAATTCTTTAATGGGTTTTCATTCTTAGAGCTCCCTTTTAAGCAAATAAAGTAATCTATTCCGCGACTTAAATTTGCATCCAGCTTTCTCAGCAGGTGCTTTTCCATTTAATCCTAAATGTGGTCTTATGAAGTTATAGTATGCTTTTAATCCCTCTATGACTAACCTCGCATTCCTTTCTTTCTCAAATTTTTCAGCGTTTTCAACACGCTTTTTAATCGTTTTATTCAGTCTTTCTATCACGTTATTATTTACCTCATCAGTAAACTTTTTTCCTGAAATATGGTTTAAGCCATTATTTTCTATTGTTTTCAGCTCTTCTAAGGCTTTCTTATAGGAGGCAAGTTTATCAGTTAATATCTTGTTTGGACGCGTCTTAACGCTATTTAATACGGTCTTAAGAATATTCTTCGCAGTCTCAGCGTCTCTTCTGTAACTAACGTAAGAGGCTAGGAGATACCTCGTTTTATAATCTAAAACGTTCCATATGTAGGCTAGTCGCCCTCGGATTCTTATGGTGGTTTCATCAGCGTGCCAGCTTCGTCCCAGCTTCAGCCCCTTTATCAGCTCTTTCTCAACTTTTCTCAAGATGTCAAGATATTTTACAATCCATCGATATACGGTAACGTGAGACGTGTCCGAACCGTATATCATAGATAGGTGATGAGCGATTTGCCTAGTACTCAGTCCTTTCAGGTATAGGTCTATTGCAATAAGTATTAAGGTCGGATTATTCCTCAGTTTCTCGAATCCCTCTCTGTCGTTAAACCTATAACCGCATACTTTACATTTGTATCTTTGAACCAGTCCAGACTTGTTCTTTTGAACCCCTGCCCGGATGATGTGGTCAAAGTCTGCGCCACATCTAGGGCAAGTAAATGCTTCAGGATTTAAATTGATCGTTAAAATATGCGGAAGGCGCAATAAAAATGCCACCGCATTGATATGTTTACAATCGTATTTCTTTTTCCTATAGTCCGGACAGTTACATGTCCATTTCTTTCCCGTCCACTTAACCGTATAACAGCCATTGCCTGACTGGCTCCTGACTAAGAAGGTCGATGAATCTATCCGCCTTATCTGACCGCCTCTAGCAACGATTTCTAGCCCCCTCAGAAGCCGCATCCTCGCTCCGGCCAACTTTAGTTCACCTCATCTGAGCAACTACTGATATAGGCTTCTGGAGCTTTCTTCACCCTCTTTAATAGGTCAATTACGTGCTCGACTGTTTGTTCTATCGCCCTTCTCCAGTTCTTGAGGGTGGCCACGAACTCGCAATCTAGGTCTGGTCTATGGTTGGTGAGGGGCTTTGCATATTGGCATTCGAGCGGGCATCCATGGCACCAAGGGCCTGGAATTCTCGCTTCATCACCTTCGATCAGGAGCTTAAGTTTAGCAGTTATGGTTCTTAGGAGGAGTTCTATGAGCTGTTTCGCGTCGTTTCTGGTCAGGGTAACCGCCTCGCCTCTTCCGGCTAGACAGAGGACGACCGCATCCACGTCTAGTAGGTATCTGAGCAGTTGGGCTATCGGGAACCTGACTCCGCCCTTCACCTCCACCCTTATCCTGAAACTGTTAACCGAGACCGTAACCCCTAGATGGGTATACTCTAAGTCAATGTCTCCCTTTCCACATTCATCTCGGTTCTCGGCCTTAAGTGAGACCTTAAACCCCTCCTCTAAGAGACGGAGCCTGAGAGCGTCGAGGAGAAGTTTTCTGACGAATTCATGACGTTCAAGATAGTATTGGTCCACGGGTTCCCGAGGTCCGGGCTTAAGCTCGATCAGACATCTAGCCATACAAGGATAGTCGGAGAGAACCGCCAAAACCCTAGAAAAAGAGGCTCGAAAACCAAGCCTCCCCGTAAGTTCCTTAGCCAATCTCTTAAGCTCATCAAGAGCTCTATCCAATTCAGGGACCTCTGATTCACTCGGGCTAAATTGCATACCCCAAATTACCAACAATTACCTAATGTAGGTAATATAAATACCTTGCGGTAATGCTAGGTAAAAAGTAGCATACTTTACCCTTTTATCCTACCGTACGGGTTCTCTATGAAGAGCAGGTGTGTGAGGATGGGGAGGAAGCTTAAGACTAGTGTGGCGTTGGATGAGGATCTCTTAA
>JAGGZB010000085.1 GCA_021162225.1 Candidatus Bathyarchaeota archaeon
GCTACGGTGCCCTTTAATGTCCTGAAGGGCATGATAAAGCATTACAAGACCGCTGAGGGCATGAGAAGATTTATGGATGATGTTGTTCCTCAGTACCGCGAGTTATTCATAAAGAAAAAAGAGCTTTAGCCACATATCCGTGATGATGAATAGTGAAGAAACGCCAGCCGCATCGCATGTTGAGAATAGATGATAACCACGTCATATTCGATGACTGATCAGCTACTTTTAACCTTCTCCGCTATTACTGAAGCGACGTTTTCTATGATCTTGTAATTGTCCTCAACGTAGCAGTATGGTTCCTGGAGGAACGTTAAGTCTCCGAATGCTATAACCGTGCCGTTCCCTTCATCTACCCACGCCATTACAGCATACCTGCCAGCTTTTTCAGCTACTGAAGAATACGTGTCATCTGAGGCCCATGCTATCCCCTTCCATCTTGAACGTATATGTGTGGCGGTGAAGAAGACGATCGAGTTTAGATTCTTTGTTATGGGATTCATTCGAAATCTCTTAATATACACGTTTCTGTATATTCCGAAGTATTCCTCTTCATTGTACAAATATCCCTTCGCAAAAGAGATTCCAAACCTCGCCGATAGAGAGTTTATGGGCGCGGTTATGCCTTGAAGAAGGCCTGAGGTTCCTATATACTCCCAAGCGGGATCAAAGAATAGCAGCAGAAGCCCGCCTTCCTTAACGAAAGATTCGATTGTCTCGCATTCAATATCTGAATACATCTCGGTTGGGGACGCTACGATGAGGCATGAGGCGTTACCGAGCCTCTTCTCTAAAGTCTCAGCTTGTGAAATGAAACTAACGGTCACGTCTCTCTCCGCCAGCTCCGATATCAGCGTGTCCAAAACCCACCATGAAATCATGTTTCCATGAGATAAGTCTATTAGGACTTTTGCGCCGCCGCTTGGTAGTGACATGTTTCCGAAAGGAACTATTTGCTCTGAGACGTTACTTTTAGAGATCGCATATGAGGGAAGATAGATGTAGTAGAATGCTGGTGGAGGATGAAGCTTGATCAGAGTCTCTAACGTGATATTCTCATGATTCATGAAGCTTTCCTCAGAGCTGGGTTGTAGCGACTTCTCCCTTCGCGGGATCTTGAGCTCCTCAATTGCATATTCTGTCACATTCGCTTCTTTAGCAGCCTTGTCGATTGCGTCTTGAAGCCCGCCAATCGCATCCGCCAGCCCGAGCTTCACAGCTTCGCATCCCAGATATATGGATGCTTTCCTGAGCTCGGCAGATGAGATCCTAAGCCTAGATCTCCTTCCCATCTCAATCGCTGACACGAAGTTGTCAACAACGCGGTTTAATGTGAAGTAGCCGGAGAGTATGGGTTCTCCCGTCAATTTATGCGGTCCACTCTCTATAACTCTCTCTGAGGGAATTAGTATCGGCGGCACCAATCCGATGGCTCCAACGTTTCCTACAAATGACGAGTTAAGAACATATATGTAGTCGCAGGCGACCGTTATGTAGTATCCGCCGGAGAGAGCGCGGATCACTGAGGCGACTAAAGGTTTGCTAACGTTCGAATCCTTAAACTTTAGGAGATCCGTATATATCTCTTCAATATAATCTGCATATCCGCCTCCCGAATCAACTAGGAGGACAACTCCCTTTATGCTGTCGTTGCGTAGGCCCTCATTAATAAGCGCTACATACTCATTTACGGTCTTATGGTCTAGAATATACCCCTCAATTCGGATTATTCCTATCACATCTCTCTTCTGCCTTTTCAGGGGCTTTTTGAAGATCTCTGGATAATAGTGCATCATCGCCGCGATGAGGATTATGCAGATGAGGATGACGACGATTACGCTACATTTTCCAATACGTGTTCCATTAGATGAGAACTCATCTCTTCCCTCGTATCTTGTCAAGACTTTCTTCCCCTCATGCAACCAACGAATTATTCGTCAATCTTGCTTAAACCTTTTTTCTTTAAAGAGAGAGATAACAGTAAATATATCATCTGAGGAAAGGGAAGTAAGGGTTCGGAGTTGAGGCCCTTCAGTTTTGTTCATGTCGCTGATACGCATCTCGGATACGAACAGTATAATCTAGCGGTTCGTCGGGAAGATTTTGCACGTGCATTTCAGGAAACCGTGGAGAAGACCTTGGAGCTAAAGCCGGACTTCATGATTTTAGCTGGAGACTTGTTTCATCAGGCTCGTCCATCAAACAAGACGCTAGAGCATACGATTCGGAGCTTCTGCAGGCTGAGGGATGCAGGCATCCCCGTTCTTGTAGTTGATGGGTCACATGATGCAGCTCCAAATATGATTACTGGAACAATCTTAAATCCTCTGGATAGCGCCGGGCTGATCTATTATCTTCCTAGGCATGAGAATGCTTGTTGGGAGAACGAGTCATGCTATGTCTATGGGATTCCCAACTTCAGGACTAGGAGGCGTACTGAACGTCAGCTACCGATATTCTATGATGTGAAGAAGCCTATGCCGCGCGGCGATAAGTTCAACATTTTTGTCTTTCATATGGCTCTAGACATACCAGAGCTTATGAGAGGGAAACCAGCTGATTTCGCAGAAGCATCTCCAGATTACATACCCGATGGCTTCGACTATTATGCTGGCGGGCATATTCATGAACCTTGGCAGCTTCCGTTTAAGGGTTCAATTCTCGTGTATAGTGGATCAACCGAGACGGTGAGTTACGAGGATGCCGAAGTTGATAAGGGATTCTATTATGTAGAGGTAAACAGCAAGAAGGAAGTGGAGATCAATAGGATAAGGTTGACGAGTCCTCGACGCTTCAAGATTCTAGAATGCAACTTTACGGGTTATCCTCCTAGAAGGATAACTGAGGAAGCCGTTGAAATAGTTAGGGAGAATGATGAGCCCGGAGTGATTCTGATCCCTGTGCTTAAGGGAACGTTACCAGCTGAGGCTTCTAGGAGAGAGATCAACGTTAGGAGGATCCGTGAAGCCGCTGAGAAAGCTCTGCTTGTGCGTCCTATAGTGTTGATGAGAGAGGAGAGCCTTCCACCAGAGGTGATACAGTCAATCTTCGAGAGTAGCATCAAGAGCCTTAAGATGAGAGCCTTCAAGTACTTCAGCGAGTTCTTCTCCAAAAGGTACAGGAAGGAGGAAGCTGAAAAGCTCGCCCACTTAGCCGTAGATTTGATTCAGCCTCTTATTAAAGGAGACGAGGAAGGAGTCAGAAATCTTCTGGAGAGGATTCTAGATGAAGATTAAAGCTGTACATCTCGAGAATATACGCTCTCATAAAAAATCCGTGATAAACTTTACTGATGGATTTAACTGTCTCGTAGGCGGCCTAGGCACGGGGAAATCAAGCGTTCTGTACGCCATAGACTTCGCGTTGTTCGGCGAACCTCTCGGAAGAAGCTACGACTATCTTCTCAGGGAAGGAGAGGATAGAGCCAGAGTTATACTCCAGTTCACAGTAAACGGTAAGGAATACGCCATAATAAGGGCGCTTAAGAGAATAGGAAATCGAATATCCCAAGATATGGATCAGCTAAGGTTCTTCGAGAATGGAGAGCTCGTAGCTGAGCTTAAGAGCGACGCTGTTCTCGAGCAGCTATTCTCTTCTTTAGGCATAGACAGGAATATCTTCCGCCGCCTAATATGGATACGTCAAGAGCATCTGAAAGATGTGCTTAATATGACGCCGGGTGAAAGACAGAAAACAATCGATGAACTCTTCAACCTCTCCGATTATGAAGAGGCATGGAGTAACATGAGACCAGTAATAAGATGGTATGAGAGCGAAAAGAGCTCGCTTGAGAAGGATCCCGACGTTACGCAAATCAAGGATCTAGAGGCTAGACTCTCTGAAGCCATATCAGAGATGAAGATGAGAAAAAATGAGCTGAAAAAAGTTAAAGCAGATCTTCTGAGAGTCGAAGATAAGCTCAGAGAAGCTAAGGCACGACTGGAGAAGCTCGAGAATCTTCGAAAAAGGAATGAGGAGCTTAGAAAGCAGGAGTCTCGTCTTCAGGCGAGAATATCAGCGGCGGAGCAGTCTCTTCGAATGTTGAAGATGAGGATCGATGAGGAATTTAAGCGGATAGGGGAGCTACGGCGTCTTCGCGACTCGCTGAGGAAGCAGGAGGAGCTCCAGAGAAGCAGGCTTGAAAATGTCGGTGTACCCAGAGATCTTACAGTTGATGAATTGGAGAAGCATCTAGAAGACTTAAGGAGAATGATATCCGCGGAGCTTGGTAAGGAAGAGATCCTCAGAAGCGAGATTAAACGTGCAAGCCAACGCATATCAAGCATAGCCGAGAAGAGCAGATGTCCACTCTGCCTTCAGGATCTAAGTGCAGAGTACAAGAACAGATTGATAGGGAAGCTTCGCGGCGAGATCTCGGAGAACAAGCGCATACTTAAAGAGTTTGAGGAGAAAGTTAGGAGGCTTGAAGCGGCACATAACGTGTTAGCGGAGAGTATTTCCAAAATTCAAACGATAGAGGCTAAAGTTGAAAACCTCCGAGATCAGGAAGAATCCGCGGAGAAAGTTTTAGCGGAGGCCCGTAGACGGGTTGAGGAGACAAACGTAGAGATCTCCCAACTTAAGGCTGAGATTGCTTCGGTACGTTCTCAAATGAGGGAATTCGACATCTCGAAGATTGAGAAGGCACAGAGAGAATATGACGCCGTTTTTGAAGAATATGCAAGCTTAAAGAGTAAAGCGCAGAGCTTAGAGGCTCAAACCGTCGAGATCTCGAAGAGAATAGACGAGCTGAAGGAGAGACTTGAAGCCGCTAGTAAGAAGGTTGAAAGGCTTGATAGAGTTAAGAGGATACTAGAGATAGCTCGGGAGATTCGACAGTCATACAGAAGCATCCAGCCGAAGCTTAGGAGAGACTTCGTTCTCTACTTGGAGAGAACAGTTCAGCAGATTCTTGATGAGCTAGCTGGCGGCGAAGGCTCATCTCTACAGGTGAGAATAGATGAGAACTATACTCCCATCGTAGAGGGAGAATCCGGGTATCGAAGAAATGTTCAAAATCTTTCAGGAGGAGAAAGAACTATGCTTGCCTTCGCTTACCGCTTAGGAATAGCACAGCTTCTCATGCAGTGGAGAACTGGACGCGGACTTCAACTCCTCCTCCTAGATGAACCTACTGAAAGTCTTGGAAGAGAAGATGGATCAATCAATAGACTTGCTGAGTCTCTTTCAAGACTTAAGACGATTGAACAGATAATCGCTGTTACTCACAGCGAGGAATTCGCTGATAAGGCTGACCACGTCATATGGCTGAGCAAAAAAGATAATCAAAGCATCGTTTCTTCATGAAGAATACGTATGATTATATATGAAGCCTATCGTAATCTAGTTTTATTTGCATCAATAGTCAGCAAAGCGGATTCCTCCTTTGCGGAAGGTCTTGACGTACATGGCGAGCAAAAAGGCATAAGTTGGCTTCTACGCATATAGTTCTGAGAAAAGCCTTCGAGATGATAGGGAATCATGATCAAGATTGGATGCTGTGGGTATCCTGTTGGGAGGAAAAGGTATCAGGAGGTCTTCAGCCTCGTCGAGATAAACAGAACCTTCTATGAAATTCCCAAGATCTCCACCATAGCTAGGTGGAGAAAGGAGGCTCCGGAGAACTTCGAATTCACGGTTAAGGCGCATCAGAGCATTAGCCACGAACACAAGCTGAGACTCGCCGAGACCATGAAAGCATTTGAGACTATGAAGGAGATCTGCAGAGAACTCGAAGCCAAGATACTCCTAATCCAGACACCAGCATCCTTTAAGCCTGAAAGTCTAAAGATAGCTGAGGAGTTCTTTAGAGGAATCGAAAGGAACGACTTGATAATAGTTTGGGAGACCAGAGGGCAATTATGGGAAAAGGAGGAGACCCGTGAAGAATTAAGGATGATTCTTGAAAGCCTAGATGTGCCGCACGTAACTGACCCCTTCAGAACACTGCCTGTTTACTCCGGGAAAGTTGCTTACCTAAGACTTCACGGACTCGGATCCAGAATGTACTACTACCAATACAGCGACGAGGAGCTTCTGAGGCTGCGAGACGCAGCTAGATCCCTAGAGACCAAGGAAAGAGAAGTCTACGTGCTCTTCAACAACCTCTCAATGTTCGAGGACGCCTATAGATTCCAATCATTCATCAAGACCGGGAAGTTCCCTCCGCTATCACTACGCGGCTCAGAATCTATCCGAAACCTCCTAGGCAGAATACGTTACCCGGTGAAAAAGAACGACCTGATGAGAAGAATCGGCTGGAGACTTATGGAAATAGGAGGAAAACAAATAAGAATCGAAGAACTTCTCAGAGACATCCCGTCAAAAACCTACAAAAATGCAGAGGAGATCCTAAAAGAGATAGAAACCTAAAACCGATCAGCATCCCGATTTTCCCATCTTATAAAGAATTTTTTCTCAGTCGAAAAGGCGATATCTAAGTTGTGGATTTAGTTCGGTCTCTTACCAGAGCTTGAATGGCAGACTATCCATGTACTCGTTTAGCGACTTTATCACTGTTCCACTTGATGCTTTATACTTCATCGCTCTTACGAGCGCCGAGGCAAGTTCAAGAGTTGTTACTACTGGAATATTAAATTCGACGGCTAATCTCCTAATAGTGTATTCATCCTCTCGAATCTCGTCTTCAACCGAGTTGCCGGACGGTATATTAATCACTAGGCTTATTCTTCCATTAGTGAGGTAATCCAGAATATTCGGCTTCTTCTCCGGGTTCTTAACCTTATGCAGGATGGTTACTGACTTTAAGCCAGCTTTTCTGAAGACATCAGCCGTATGTTCAGTTGCATAGATCTTGAAGCCCATCCTCTCCAGCGTCTTAGCTAGGGGGACAACCTCCCTCTTCATGCGCTCCCCGCCAACGGTTATCAGAACTGAGCCTCCATCATTCGGGAGCTTAAACTCCGCTGAGAGCAGAGCCTTCAAAAAGGCATCGGCGAAATTCTCCCCCAGGCAGGCAGCCTCACCAGTACTCAGCATCTCAACACCAAGTATGGGATCAGCCCCTGTCAGCCGCATAAAGCTGAACTGGGGAACCTTTACTCCAACGTGCTGGATAGGCGGAGGATTCAAGATGCCGATCTCCTTAAGAGACTTACCGAGTATCACGGCCGTTGCAACCTCGATTAGGTTTATTCCTCTAGTCTTACTTACGTAAGGAAGCGAGCGGGAAGCGCGAAGATTGCATTCAATAACAGAGACCTCCTCATTCTTAACGAGATATTGAATATTGAAGGGACCCTTAATCTTCAAAGCCCGGGCGATCGCCCGCGTGTAATCCTCAATCTTCTTGATAACCTTGCTACTCAGCGTCAGCGGAGGTATACTCATCACGGCGTCTCCACTATGCACCCCCGCCTGCTCAACATGCTCAATGATAGCGCCTATAAGCGTGTCTTCGCCGTCCGATACACCATCAACCTCAACCTCCTTCGCCCCCTCGATAAACTTAGAGATAACAACCGGATGCTCAGGAGAGACTTTCGTAGCCAGCTCGAGATAATCCCTTAGCTCCCTGCTGTTATAGGCAACACGCATCGCGTATCCAGAGAGTACGTAGCTCGGCCTTATCAGGACGGGGTAGCCTATGTTTTCAGCGAATCTTTCAGCATCCTCGATAGTTGTTAGCTTGCTCCATTCTGGCTGCGGGATTCCAAGATCGTCGAGGAGGGCGCTGAACTTAGATCTGTCCTCAGCCAAGTCGATGCTTCTGCTGGAGGTGCCCAGCAACCTAACCTTCGCCCGGCTTAGCTTCAGAGCTAGATTGTTCGGTATCTGCCCACCTACACTCACGATCACTCCTAATGGCTTCTCCTTCTCGTAGATATCCAAGACTCTCTCAAAGGTTAGCTCCTCGAAGTAGAGCTTATCGGAGATGTCATAATCTGTTGAAACAGTCTCTGGGTTGTAATTCACCATTATGGCCTCATCTATTCCTCGCCTCTTTAAGGCCCATATTGTGTTCACTCCGCTCCAGTCGAACTCGACGCTCGACCCGATCCTGAAGACCCCCGCGCCCAGAACTATCACCTTCTTCTTTCCGTGGGAGTCAAACTTGATATCGTCCTCATCTCCACTATAGGTCATGTATAGATAGTTCGTCTTCGCCGGCCACTCCGCTGCAAGCGTGTCTATCTGCTTAACAACCGGGACTATGCCGAACCTCTTCCTGAACCTCCTAACCTCCATTTCGTCAACGCCTAGGTACTTGGCGATCTGCGCATCAGAAAATCCCAGACGCTTAGCTTCCCTGATCACTTCCGGAGCTTCCTTATCGCTTAGACGTAGAGTCTTAAGCCTCTTCTCCATCTCAACTATGTTCCGAATCTTGTAAAGAAACCAAGGATCTATCCCACTTAGCTCATAGATCTTCTCGATGGGAACACCCATCTTTATTGCCTTAGCCACCTTGAAGGGCCGTTCATCAGTCGGGTTCTCCAAGGCGTCAAGCAAAGACTCTAAGGGTTCAGGTTCATCATCGTCCCCTACAACCCCCATCCTTCCAATATCAAGCATCCTAACGGCTTTTTGAAGAGCCTCCTCGAACGTCCGCCCAATAGCCATGACTTCCCCGACAGACTTCATCTGTGGGCCGAGATGAGGATCCACATTTCTGAACTTCCTTAAGTCCCACCTTGGAATCTTTACGACAAGGTAGTCAAGTGCAGGTTCAAAACAGGCAGTTGTGATGCCCGTAACCTTGTTAATGAGCTCCGGGAGAAGGTAGCCGATTGCGAGCTTCGCAGCGATGTACGCAAGCGGGTAACCAGTAGCCTTACTCGCCAATGCTGAGCTCCTAGACATTCTAGCGTTAATCTCGATCGCCCTATACTCTTCAGATCTTGGATGTAACGCCCACTGAATATTACATTCGCCGATTATACCTATGCTCTGAACAGCCTTTATCGACGCCGACCTAAGCAGGTGATACTCGCGGTTAGTCAATGTTTGGGAGGGAGCGACAACTACTGAGTCACCTGTGTGAACCCCCATGGGGTCGAAGTTCTCCATATTGCATACGGTTAGGCAATTGTTCTCTGAGTCACGCATAACCTCATACTCGATTTCCTTCCACTTTCCAATATACTCTTCAACGAGTACCTGCGTGATCATGCTCTGTGCAAGAGCCCTGCTGACTATCTCCTTAAGCTCACGTCTATTGTGAGCGACTCCAGATCCCTTTCCCCCAAGCGTGTAAGCGACTCTCAATATAACTGGGAAGCCGAGCTCATCGGATATTTTGAGGGCTTCCTCAACTGAGGTGGCGGACATGCTTCTCGGCACGGGGATCCCGGCCCTCGTCATAGCTCTTCTAAAGAGCTCCCTGTCCTCAGTCTCCTCTATAGCCTTTATCGGGGTTCCGAGAACCTTAACGTCATACTTCTCTAAGATGCCTCTCTTTGCC
>JAGGZB010000104.1 GCA_021162225.1 Candidatus Bathyarchaeota archaeon
AATGAGGAAAAGTCTAGGGGTGCACGGTAAAAGCCGCTTTCGACTCCTCCACCCGCTTCGAAGACATCTCCCGACGGAGTTACTGAGCGGAATCCCATATGAGAGACTCTGAAAGCCGTTCTTTCATCCGTAACGAGCAGAGTATCTCCCAGAACAAAGAATACGGCCGGAGCATACCTTTCATCATACTTCACAAAGTCTGAGACTAATCCTAAGACCCCGCTATCTCTTGGGAGATCGCCTCGTCTTCTTACAGACAGCCCATTTAGGGGAATAATTTTTACCCGTCCAAGCCTCGTCTTTTTGAGCATTTCCACGCATGTGAACGCCGCATCCATATCGTCGACTATTAGCGAATTGAGCCATCCGGAGGCAGCTGCCTCTACGGCTCGCCTATACCTCCTCGGGATCTTTAGGAAGTCCTTAAGTCTACCATGAACTCCTTTTATGAGGCCTTCTTTACTGAGCTCCTCGATGTATCTAAGTGAGCGTTCTTCAGTATTGAACCTCTCAACAAGTTCCCTCCTTGCCTTGAATTCTACGACTGCTTCTCGAGCAATCTCCTCTACTTTGCCCGCCTCCTTGATCCGCGCTTCTAAAAGGCTCTTTCTTTTAGTTCTTTTAAGCAGAGAATCCTTTAGATAGCTAAGTCGAGCTTTCTGTTCCTTCTGTAAATCTTGAAGATCCTTCAATGCTTCTTCGAGTTTTTCAAGGGAGGACTTTAGCTCTTTCCTCTTTTTCTCTAGGTTCTTAAGCCTCTCGGAGTGAACTTCAATCCTAGACTTGCTCTTTGCCTCCGCGCCTTTTAGATTCATTGCTTCAGTGCGTATCCGTTCTAGAATCTTCTCGTTCTCTTCAACCTCTCTGTTCCTCTCTTCAAGCCTAGATCTTCTCTCGTCTATCTCCTCGTTTAACGCGTTGTACACCGACTGTTTGTCGGATATTTCCTTAAGAAGTGTGTTTCGTTCGGAGACGAGGTCCTTAATCCTTTCCTCGAATTCGGTTATCTTCTTTCTCAAATCCTCGATTCGGCTTTCATACTCTATTCTCGCCTTTCTGAGATCATCAAGAAGGGATTCTCCACTCTTTATCTTGCTACTTAACCCACCTAGCCTCGACCTTAACTCTCCTATTCTCACCTGTATCTGGAGAATCTGGTTCCGCTTTTCCCTCGACTGTTCAAGACCGTACTTTCTGAGGTCAGAGTCTAATTGGCGTCTCTTTGATCTGAGATCCTCCCGTCTCCTTTTCAGATCTTCCAGCTGCTTCTCTAAGCCGCGTATCTTCTCGGATAACTCCTCAATTCTCCTCTGGTTTTCACTTATTCTCTTAGAAAGCTTAACTGCCTCGAGGCGGTTTATCTCTTTTTGGATAAAGTTGTAACGTATTAGATCGTTCCTCTCTTTTTCTAGGGACTCAATTCTCTTCTGGACTTCTCCTACTTGCCCCATCGCTGTCTTTATGGCTATATTCGCGGCTTCGAGCTTTTTCTGCGCCTCAGCTTTCTCCTGGTCATACTGAGCTATACCTATTACATCCTCGATTATTTTTCTCCTTTCATGCGATGATATCTCAGCGAGCCTCGTAAGCGTTCCCTGCAAGATTACGTTATGTCCGTTAGGCGTTATCCCGCCCATGGAGAGGACCTCCAGCGCGTATGACCTCGAGACTTTTCTTCCATTTATTCGATATGTGCTGTATCCATTCTGGTCTATCTCCCGAGATACCGTGACGGTCTTCGCATCTATGGGGAGGCGGCCGTCGGAGTTGTCAAATTGAATCACGACTTTTGCTTTTTTTCTAGAGTTAGAGTTCAGCCCTCCGTTAAAGATGAGGCTTGAAAAGTTAGTTGCTCGGAGCTTCCGGGCGCTCATCTCTCCAAGTGCGAAGAGAACAGCATCTATAATATTCGTCTTTCCACTTCCATTAGGTCCCGTTATCACAGTAAAGCCCTTATCAAACACTAACGTTGTCTTTTTACCGAACGTTTTGAACCCGTTAACTTCGATCTTCTTTATAAACGGCATTCTTCTCATGATCCTCCTAGTAATCCGCGCTCAGTAGGCATTATCTTGCCAAGGCCTCCTGCATTTTCTTTACAAATTTTTTGATCTGCGCTTCATCATCTCCATAGATGAGAAGGAAGTCGTCTTCTTGGACTTTATGATTAAGCTTAAGATCTAAGCATATACTCTTCAGAAGGTCTAGAGGAGTATCTTCAGTCAGTTTAACACGAATCCAATGCTTATCACGTGGGACTCCTGCCAAAAACCTTTTCTCCAATTTAACCTTCGCCTTCCTCTTCCTTGCCTCCGAGATTCTCCTCATCAATGCTTCGATATATTCGTCTCCGAATTTTTCACGTGCAATAGGCATAAGGTAAGATTCAAGGTTACTCATGCACTCTTCGATTCTTCTAATCACGTCTGAGCTGGATCCCTCCACCTTAGAGATCTCTATCAACGTCTTTAATGAACGCAGCTCAGTCATTACTTGGGGCGGAATCTTCACGTTCGCCCTCTTAAGATCGATTATCAGATTCGCCATTAACTTCCACAAAGCGTAGTAATCCAGTTTTGCGCACATCCTTTAAGTTTTAAACCTCCTAAAGAAGATTATCAACTCCATATTTTTCCAGATGCATACATGAGGTTGACTATGTAGCCTATTCATTTTAAGGATTAAACCATCTTCTCATAACGGGACAAATATCTGTTTCTAATATGTATGTATATACGATAATGATTTCCCGAGAGAAATTCTTCTTAACCGATCTGCTTAAGAACTTGTAAGAAAGTTTTAGAGACGACTTAACTGTTAAGATTGGTGAAGTAAACTATGGACGTATTCGCTGAGAAAAGCTCGGAGTTCCGCTTCAAGCAGGTAATAGTGCTGAGAGGAGATCTGAATATGAGCTGCGGAAAAGCCATAGCTCAAGCATGCCACGCATCCATATCGGCATCCGAAGAAGCAAGGAAGAAGAAGCCTTCGTGGTGGAGAGCGTGGATGGATGAGGGACAACGGAAGATAATTCTGAGAGTAAAGTCTAAGCATGAACTTCTTGAAAAGGAGAAAGAAGCGAGGAACGCTGGCATTCCGTCGGCGTTAATCTCCGATATGGGCTTAACTGAGCTTCCGCCCGGAACGATCACTGCATTGGGGATAGGACCTGCTCCGGAGAAGATCATTGATAAGATCACGGGGAGTCTTCCCCTCTACTGACTTCTGGGAGGGATAAGATGGTCATCCAAGCCTCATCGCTTGATATTAAGCTTGGCATGGAAGTATATGCCTCGACGACTCCTGGCATAGGCGGCAGAATTCGCTCGAGACTGGAAGATTTCATCGTCGAGGAGATCTTACTCGACGGATCGGAAGCTACCATACATCTCGAAGAAGGAAGACGTGATCTCTCTAGACGAGGGAGATACCTCATCTGCATACTAATTAAGAAAGGCATAGACACATTTTCAGCCATAGAACGAATTGCTAGACGAATAAATGTGAGTCCTGAGATGATCGAGATTGCGGGTATAAAGGATGCGCAGGCCGTAACTGCCCAGTATGTGAGCGTGGGGGCTACTCCTCCGGAGAAGGCGAAAATAGATCTTGGGGAGATACGATTAGTACCAGTGCGTTTCTCTGAGGAGAAGATAACTCCGAGAATCCTATTCGGAAACAAGTTCCATATAACCGTGAGGAATATTCCGCATGGATGCTCAGAGACTCGAAGGATGATTCTTGAAACGTCACGGGAGCTCATGCACTTCGGCGGAATTCCGAACTTCTTCGGTCATCAGCGATTCGGCACGATTAGGCCACTAACCCATATCGTCGGGAAGCTTTTGCTAAAGGAGAAATTTGAGGAAGCCGCTATGGTCTTCCTTTCGGAGCCAAGCATGCATGAATCTCCCCGTGCCAGAAGCGCCCGCACCTATCTCAGAGAAAACGTTGATTTTAACTCCGCCTTGAAAAGATTTCCAAGAAGCCTCTTCTATGAAAGACTTATGTTGATGTATCTCTCAAAGTATCCGAGAGACTTTCTTGGCGCCTTCCGCAGACTTCCGATAAATCTGCGCAGACTCTTTATTCAAGCTTATCAATCATATCTGTTCAATAGGTTTCTAAGCGAGAGAATGAAGAGAGGGATACCCTTAAACAGGGTTCAGAAGGGCGACTATGCTGTCAGAATAGGAGATAAGGGTCTGCCTAGAAAGGGCTTCATCGTTATAGATGAGGGGAATATAGGCTCAGTTTCATTAGAAGTTGAGAATGGAAATATGGCTCTAGCCCTGCCTATGATCGGCTTCAATCAGAAACTCTCAGGCGGGGTTCAAGGGGAGATTGAAAAGGAGATTCTCGAACAAGAAGACATTCAGCCTCAAGACTTCAAGATGAAGAAGATGCCGGAGTGTAGTGTAAGCGGCGGATTGAGGAGAGCTTTAGCTCCAATTATAAACCTTAGGTTTAAGACTGATCTTGACAATGGAACAATTGTCAGATTTAGGTTTACGCTTCATAAAGGCTCGTATGCAACGGTTGTTCTCAGAGAATTTATGAAGCCTGAAGATCCCATCTCTTCTGGGTTCTAAATACTGAAGGAATGATAGATTCTTAAGGGATTTAGTGACTAAAAGTCTCTGGAGTGATAGCTAATGTCTAGGGATTCTCTTCTGACCAGAGATGGAACTGTCCTTATCGTGATCGACGTTCAAGAGCGGCTTTTCGTAAAGATAGAGGGGAAGGAGCGGCTTGCGGAGAATATTCGAAAGCTGCTACGGTTCGCTGAGATCTTGAAGATTCCAGTAATAGCAACTGAGCAGTATCCGAAGGGCTTGGGGTCGACGATCCCGGAGATAAGAGACTTACTGCGGGTTAAGCCCATAGAGAAGATAGAGTTCAGCTGTATGGCTTCCTCAGATTTTAGAAGAAGACTCTCCGAAACAGGTGCGGAGAACCTTGTATTAACAGGTATAGAGGCACATATATGCGTTGCCCAGACAGCTATTGAAGCTCTGACAAGCGGCTATAATGTCTACGTGGTTTATGACGCCGTATCTTCTCGTAGGCGCGAGGATAAGTTAATCGCCGTTGAAAGAATGAAGCAGCATGGAGCCGTCATAGTTACGACTGAGATGGTGATATATGAAATTCTTCGTAGGGCTGGAACCAAAGAGTTCAAGAAGGTACTTGAACTTGTAAAGTAGCTAGAAGCAACTCCAGTATTCTCCCAGTATACTTTTTAGCTCGCCCAGTATCCTTTTAACTTCTTCAAGTCTCCGCCATGGGTGCGGCGGAGGAGGATAAAAATCCTCTATCTCCTCAGCTTTAACATCTGCCTTTATAAGTCCCAGAGCTAAAGCGTACCAGCAGTATGGTAGAACATCAATATTGTATCCGCTTCCGACGAGCAGAATGGCTCTCCCCCTGCAGATCTCCTCTGAGACTGAACATACCATTCGGGAGATCTCGAAGAATCCACGGGCGGTTAAACCTAGGCTCCCAAGGTGATCTGCGAAGTGAGCGTCGCTTCCCCCATTGGCTATGATTATATCGGGTTTAAACTCCTTAGCTAACGGCGGGAAGATCTCCTTTAAAGCGTAAAGGTAAGACTTTTCACCTGTTCTTACTGGAAGTGGAACATTAACATTCAATCCTTTCCCTTCCCCGGAGCCAATTTCATGGATGAAGCCTCTTCCCGGATAGATCGTTCTGGGATCTTGATGAAGAGAGATGAAGAGTACATCTCCGTCAGAATAGTATATGTCGCTTGTTCCATTTCCGAAGTGCACATCGTAATCTAGTATTAGTACTCGCTTTATCTTTCGTCTCCTACGAAGATCATTAATTAGGATGGCGATATCGTTGAAGAGACAGA
>JAGGZB010000174.1 GCA_021162225.1 Candidatus Bathyarchaeota archaeon
GATCGAGAAGGCTTACAAGCTTGTACAAAAAAAGAGGATAGAGCGTGTAGGCGACGGAGTCTACAATGTCGTCGGGGAACACGGCACATACCTCGTGGCACAGAGAACTAATGGAACTTTCAGTTGCACATGCCCCGGATTCATAAAGAGAGGGAAGTGCTCACATTTGTTGGCAGTACTGTTGCTTCATAATCCCTCGCTCTTAAGGAGTGTGAAGAGACAAATAAGCAAGTCCCTAGGGAATAAAAAGTCGAAACGGAGAAAAGTCTAGTGAACTAAACGTTTAATAGGCTTCTCTTTCATCTATCAAGAAAGTCGCCTTTACTGTTTGGTTTGGGGAACCGTTAATGTCGCGGAAGAGAACTTCGCTTGAAAGGTACAGATTGAAAAAGATACTTGAAAATCTAGCATCTAAGGAAGGACGAGGAACCGAGCTGATCTCATTGTATGTTCCCCCGGGAAGGCAGATAAGTGAAGTAGTCTCCATGCTCAAGGAGGAGTGGGGAACAGCTTCCAATATAAAGTCTAACACGACGCGTAAGAATGTTCAAGACGCAATCGTCAAAGTTATCCAGAAACTAAAACTATTCAGGACCGTTCCTGAAAATGGCCTCATCATATTCTGCGGGGCAATTCCACAGAATGGTCCTGGAAGCGAGAAGATTGAAGGGCCATATGTGATAGTTCCACCTGAACCCATAAAGGTCTATTTATACAGATGCGATTCGAAGTTTCACCTCGGTTTTCTCATGGAGATGCTCAAGGAGACGGAGACTTATGGGATTCTCCTCTTAGATTCAAGCGAAGCTACATTTGCCACGCTCACGGGGCGGCGCTTGGAAATCGTCCAGGAAATAACCTCCGGAATTCCTGGAAAGCACCGTGCTGGGGGTCAATCAGCCAGAAGGTTTGAACGGTTGCGTGAGATGCAGCTCATTGAGTTTTTCAAGAGGATTGGAAATCACGCAAACGAGATATTCCTGCCTATTCCGAACCTTAAAGGAATAATAATTGGCGGTCCGGGTCCTACAAAGCTGGATTTCATGAAGGGGCAGTATTTAGATTATCGATTAAAAGAGAAAATAATTGCGACTGTTGATACCGCATATACGGGTGAGCAGGGAGTTAAAGAGATCGTTGAGAAAGCGCCAGAGATAATAAAAAACGTTAGGTATGTCGAGGAAAAACGCATAATCCAGAGATTCCTTTACGAGATTGGTCATGATACGGGAATGGCGACTTATGGGGAAAAAGAAGTTAGGAGAGCTCTTGAAAGCGGACTCGTCGAGACTCTTTTAATCTCGGAGAAACTCGACAAAATACGCGTAAAGATTGAATGTGCGTCATGCGGATACGCATATTATCAGACCATGAGGAGCCAAGAAGTTCAAGGATTAGAGCAGAACATCAGTAATACTCCCTGTCCCAGATGTCGCGTTGCAGCCTTACAGATCGCTGAGAAGACGGAGGTGATTGAAGAGCTCGCTGAACTTGCCGAGAAGGCTGGCGCAAGCGTTGAGGTACTCTCAACGGAGACGGAGGAGGGAGAGATGCTCCTGAAATCCTTCGGAGGAGTAGCTGCAATTCTGAGATATAAGCTTCAAGGTTAACGATTACATCGATAAACATTTTTCTTGGTCCATTTCAAATAATAAAATCCGAAATCAACGTCGCTTATGGAGGAGGAGGAATGTCAAACAATGAGCTTGCGGCTATAAGGCGAAAGAAGCTCATGGAGATGATGAAGCTTCTCAAGGAGAGGAAGGAGGAAAAGGAGAAGAGAAGGGAAAGAGATCCCAAAAAAGTTCTTGACGAGTTCCTCGTTGGAAGAGCATGGGAAGTTTTAAACGCGGCTAGAGCTCAGTATCCCCAAGTAGCCAAGTACGTTGAGAGTCTACTCTTAAGGCTTATAATGGAGGGGAGGATCAAAAGTAAGATCTCCGGGGAGGATCTCTACTGGCTCTTTCGCAGGTTGGGAGTTAGAGTGAGACTTAAGACGAGCATCAAGATTCTTGAGCATGGTAAATTGAAGAGTCTTGGAGAGAAGATAAGAGAGCAAGACTTTTCCTAGAAATACCATGTTTTCTAATCAATCGCATCGGAACAATTATATCTATGTATTCAAGTTTTGTTGAATGTATGTCATGAATTATGGAGGAAAGACGCGGTTGAGGATTGAGTACCGCCAAGTATCATAGCCCTCGCGGGCCTTCTCGGAGATTCTTCGTCACATTATTTAAAAACGGAGTTTCTCTCAAAAGATAGATTTCATGGGTGAAGAAGCATGGTTAGAAGAGAGAATATAGTCTATAAGCCCAAGCTTAAGGAGAAGAGATGGGATCCGAAAGCTGAGCCGCTGTTATTCAAGAAGTGGCAGGAAGAGAAGATATATGAGTTTAGGAAGGACAGTAAAAGGCCAGTCTTTAGTATAGACACTCCGCCCCCCTACGTTAACACGCCGATTCATATAGGACAAGCATACACATATGTTTGGATGGACATATTCGCAAGATACAAGCGAATGATGGGATACAACGTTCTCTTCCCTATCGGGCTTGACAAGAATGGCCTACCTGTCGAGGTTCAAGCTGAGAAGGTTTTTGGAATTTCGGTGCATGAGACTCCGAGGGAGGAGTTCATCGAGAAGTGCAGGCAGATACTAGAGAAGAGTGGAGAGCAATCCATAGAGACCTTCAAAAGACTCGGATTAAGCTGTAACTCTTGGGTTCTAGAACACAAGATTGGCGGAAGATATGAGACGGATGACCCAGAATATCGGCGACTAACCCAAGAAACGTTCATTGAGCTCTGGAAGAAGGGGCTGATATACGAGGATGAAAAGACTACCAATTATTGCCCAGTCTGCGGAACAACTATCTCCGATGCCGAAGTCGAATATGAAGAGGAAGAGACCAGCCTAAACTATATAAAGTTTAAGGTGAAGGAGTCCGGAGAAGAGATTATAATAGCGACCACGAGGCCTGAGCTTCTCTGTACTTGCAGACTTGTGATATTTAATCCGGAGGATAAGCGGTACCAGCACTTGAAAGGGAAACATGCTATAGTTCCGTTCTATGGATATGAAGTTCCAATAAAACCCCATCCCTACGCGAAGCCAGATTTTGGAACAGGTCTCGTGATGATCTGTAGCTTTGGCGACTATAGTGACGTGAGAATTCTAAGAGAGCTCAATATTAAGCCAATATATGCGATTGACGAGAAGGGAAGAATGAACAAGAATGCGGGAAAGTATCAAGGTCTGAAGGTTGAGGAGGCTAGGAAAAGGATAATAGAGGATCTTAAAGCTGCGGGTCTGCTTGTTAAGTCCGAGATGATCAAGCAGAGAAGACCAATTTGCTGGAGATCTAAGAATCCGATAGAATTTATCCCAATGAAGGAGTATTACCTTAAGCAAGTCGAATTCAAGGAGGAGATTCTCAAATTAGCGGATGAAATGAGATTCTTTGCTCCGGAAAGCAAGCAGATACTAATAGACTGGATAAACTCCATAGGAATAGACTGGGTTCTCTCAAGAAGGAGATTTTATGGAACGGAGATTCCGCTATGGTACTGTGAAGAATGCGGATACATCTATGTTCCGAATCCAGGAAGATATTATCAGCCATGGAAGGAGAAGCCTCCGATAAAGAAATGTCCAAAATGCGGGTCGACAAGGTTCAGAGGTGAAGAGCGAACATTCGATACATGGTTCGATTCTTCTACATCCGAGGTTTACATCCTAGGATATCTCTGGGACAAAGAATTTTTCAAGAAGAACTTTCCATGCAGTCTACGTCCTCAAGGAAAAGAGATCGTTCGTAACTGGCTTTACTTTACAATGCTGAAGGCCTATCTACTCTTTAAGAAAGCGCCATTCAGGAACGTTTGGATTCATATGCACGTTGTAGATGAGGAGGGTAGAAAGATAAGCAAGAGTAGACCGGAGACGTGGATAGACCCGCAGGAGGTTATTAGAAGATTTGGGGCTGAAGCTTTCAGAATATGGGCTGGACTTGAAGGAAACATAACTAAGGGGGATATCAGATGCTCCTTTGAGAGGATTAAGGGCACATCAAGGTTCTTGACGAAGCTCTGGAATATAGCGAGGTTCATATCCTCCTTCCCCCAGGAATTCGGGGATTATGAACTGGCTGCTCTAGACCGGATGATTCTCGGGCTGTTAAATAACTTGATAAGTGAGTGTAAAAGAGGCTATGAGGACATGAACGTGTTCGCGGCTGCCACAGCTATAAGAAAATTCACGTGGAATATCTTTGCCGATCACTATATTGAGGCGGTTAAGTCAAGAGCGTATAATCATGAAGGCTTCTTTGACCCCAAGCTTCAGAGAGGAGCATGGTACACGCTTCACACAGTTCTTAAGACCCTGTTGAAGCTTCTAGCTCCGATAACACCATTCATAACTGAGAAGATATGGCTTGAGGTATACTCAAACGAGAGTATTCATCTTCAAAGGTTCCCGGAGAGGCGGGTTGAGTGGGAAAGTGACATGGTCAAGATACTTGATAGATTCATGGAGTTCAATAATGCGGTTTGGAGATATAAGAAGAGCAAGGGAGTAGCGCTGAGCCAAGAGATGCCTGCACGGCGCGTTTACGCCCCGCCAGAATTGAAGCCGCTGAAGGATGACTTGATGGTGATGCATAGAATAAGGGATCTGTGCTTCCAATCTCCAGAGAAAGAGGCAGCTAAGCTATCTGAGGGTATTTTTGTCGAAGAATAAGCTTCTTATTAGAGCCCTTTATCCCCCCATGAATAGGCTTAGATCAGCTTGCTTCTTAGACTCGCCCACCTTAATCTTCTCATCTATAGAGATTCGCATGCCGTACCTCGCAGCTGCTGTGTGAATTCCAGTCTTCTCCTCTATGATCCTCGCCTCCTTGGATGGAGGGCTCAGTAGCATCTGCATTCCAAAATGCGTGATCACAAGAAGATCCGGCTTAGCTTCCTCAGCGATTCTGGCAGCATCTTCGGTGGTCATATGGCCCTTCCATGGCTTCCCTGCTGGTCTTAGAACCGATAGTATCAGGAGGTTCACGCCCTTAAAGAAGTCTCCGAGATCCTCGAAGTATTCGGAGTCTGGGAGGTATCCAATTGATCTGGCATCCAGAGTTTCAAGACGAAATCCAACCGTATCCGGATCCGCGTGTATAGCCTTTATAGTCTCAATCTTGAAGTCACCTATATTGAACTTTGCTCCATCTTTAGCTTCAATCACTCTTTCTGGGAGGCTCATATGGTATCTTGTGATCGCCTTGTCGCATATCTCGTTTCCTTCTATAACGCTGCGGGATGCAACTAGAGTTCCCCTTTTATTCTTTCCTCCTCTGGTCATAGCTTCTATTAGGAGGCAAGCATCGTTTGTGTGGTCTAGGTGTGAATGGGAAATGAAGAGCGCATTTATCTTCTGCGGATCTAACCCTTGCTCAAGAGAATAGATCAGCGCTCCGGGTCCTGGGTCGACATGCATATTTGTCTTTTCAGAGATGATGCGTATTCCTCCCGTTTTTGCTCTTTGAGTTATCATTGCAAATCGGCCGCCACCGGTTCCCAAGAATATTATCTCAACCACGGCTATCGCCTTACTTATGTTATTCTCAACGCAGAAAAATGTATGGTTCAAGTTAAATCTTTAAGCTGTCGGAAAAACGATTATGCAAGGACGAAAAGAGGCTATATATACCTTATAGAGGATCTTTTCTATGGTGTTTCCAGATTGAAGGTTGTATTAAGGATCGGCGGCTCGGTTATCGCATCTCCGCCGAATCCACATCTCATGAATAAATACGTCGAGATTATTAGAAGGCTGCTGGGTGAGAAGCATCAAGTCGTCGTGGTAGTCGGCGGCGGTAAACCGGCAAGAGATTTTATTCAATTAGCAAAGAAGATGGGCTTGGAAGAACGTGAGCAAGATGAAGTGGCTATATCAGCCTCGAGGATAATGGCCCAGCTAGTGGCGATGAAGCTAGGGGGCTATGGATGGAAGGATATTCCTAGGTCATTATCGGATGCTGTTGCGGCCTTCAGAGAGAGGGGTATCGTGGTGATGGGGGGACTTAAGCCCGGAATGACGACGGATGCTGTTGCGGCTCTTGTAGCCTTGGAGATCGATGCTGACTTGATAATAAAGGCTACAAACCAGGATGGGGTCTACACGAAGGATCCTGAAAAATATGCTGATGCCGAGAAGATCGATGAAATCACGTTTGAAGACTTAAGTAAGTTGCTCGAGAAAGATAAACACGTGGCTGGGATACATCAGATAATCGATCCTGAAGCGGTTCGAATATTGAAAAAGAAGCGTATAAGAATGCTTGTTGTAAACGGCTTTAACCCTCAAAATGTTATTGCGGCTTTGAAGGGAGAAAGGATTGGAACGGTCATAGAGTAGCGTCTCGAGCATTCGCTAGAGTCTTCTTTGCATGACTGAATGTTCGCCTGGCTAAATCTGATATTCTGCTGTCGTTATATTTTGATATGAAGCTCTCAACCCTGTCATTTAATGGAGCAATCCACTTTTCTGGTAATCTTTCAGCTCCAAGCATGACTCCGACTATCGAGCCGACCGTTGCGCCGTTACAGTCTGTGTCCCACCCTCCCATGACACTTATTGTTATGCTCTTCTCGAAGTCTCCCTCTCCGTAGAGTAGCCCTAGAATAACGAGCGCGGTATTATTGATTACATGAACAGGATGATAGTTGCCGTATTTATCATTTATCTTAGCCCATGCCTCTCTCCAGTCGCTGTATTTCTTCCTCCATGTGACGACGTCTCTGACGGCTTCTGATAGTCTAGAATTGGCAGGAATCTCGGATAGACCTATGGATATGATCTCGTCAATATCGTTTGTAGCGAACGCTGCGCTGATCATGGCGCTTATAAGCATTTCGCCGTATATGCCATTTTTAACATGAGAGAGTCTCGCATCCCTAAATGCGAGTTCAGCTCCATACTCAGGCATTCCCGGAGTCACGTATCCCCACGTATCAGCCCGTATCCGGGCTCCGATCCATTCCCTGTAGGGATTCATATGCGTAGCTGTTTCCGGAGGGGAAAGCCCATCGACGAGATTTTTGTAAGCGATTCGCTCGGCGGTGTATACCTGCAGATATGGGAGGTTACTTAACCACGCTCGGCCTATATCCTCGGTTGTGAACTCGAATCCATACGTTTCGAGTACGTGAAGATTCAGAATCGTATAGTCTATATCGTCATCTCTTACCATACGATCTATGTTGCCTCTAAGAAGCTCGGTTTGGGATATTCTGCTCTTAAGCCAGCTCTCAGCGTCTTCTGGAAGTTCACGTAGCGGCGGAAAATAGTCACTAAGTGGGTATGCGTCAGCAGTCTTCAGCCACCTTTCTATATGTTCTCGACGAAGGCCCTCAACTGGTTTTCCGAGGAGGCAACCTGCACATCGACCGAGCCATCCGCCGTAAATCTTGTCGAGAATCTCACTATCTGACATCCTCACAGACAGTCTCCTCGGCCCTCTAGGTCTTTCCTTACGGATCTCATCTAAGATCGAAGGTTCACTGTATGGAAAATCCGGTGCGGGATTAAGGTTACTAAGTCTCTCCATTATATCCATTAATTGCGAAACGTTTTTCTCTTTAATCTTCGCTAGAGCTGATCTGGCTTCAGAAACATCGCAACCTTCCTCTCTCCTCTGCTTCACCTCATACAAAACAAGCCTTTCAAGCTCATCATAGCTCATCAAAGAAATCACCCATAATAATATCTCGCAGAAGCCTAAAAACTTAAGGGAATAATAGCATACTCACGCTGAGTAGTTAATGGTTATAATCTTTATTATGGAAGATTAACAGAAAAGATAATAGGC
>JAGGZB010000117.1 GCA_021162225.1 Candidatus Bathyarchaeota archaeon
ATACTCCGTATCTTAAATCTTTAACTGAGATAAACAGATCCCTTTAGCATTCATGTGACGGAATAGAATAGGTAGCTTTGCCTTTTCTAGAAAGACTCGTAACGAACAATTTCATTGAGAGAACGCTTAAAAACTGCTCTAGGCTTTACCGCTGGGCGACCTATCGGGATGATTGCTACGGGCCTCACCCCAGCTGGGATATTCAATACATGTCTGACAGCATCTTCGTTAAATGCTCCGACCCAGCATGCTCCCAGTCCCAAGGCATGGGCTGCGAGAAGGAGGTTCTGAATTGCCGCCGCTGTATCTTGTATACAATAGAGATCACTTCCGCGTCTCCCATAGACTCTTCCTGATCTTTCCTGATCGGCACAGACAACGATAACTACTGGAGCCTCCTCTATGAACAGCTGATTTAAGGCCGCTTCGCTTAGCCTTCTCTTTCTCTTCGGATCCCTAACAATGACAAACATCCATGGCTGAATATTCCCGGCGGAGGGGGCCCATCTCGCTGCATCGAGGATCTTCTCGATCTCTTCATCCGAAACTTCTTCTTCTGTAAAAGCACGTATACTTCTCCTAGTCTTGATAGCTTCAAAAACGTCCAAAGATAAGCACCAATAAAATCTTAAGGACTGAATCCTTAAATTTTTTCGGCTTCCTCGACGGTAATAATCCCGGTTCAACTTGTCTCTTTCAATATTCTCCTGAAGAAAGCAGAGATCTCCTTCAGCCTCTCCGGAATATCAATGCCTGCTGGACATTTTTTAACGCAGCTCCTGCACTCTATGCACTCCTCCGGAGAAACCTTCAACGACTTGTATATCTCGATTCCCATATGCCGCGTCTCCTCCGGGTACCCTCTATAAACGTATAGGGCTCTGAAAACCTCTGGGATCGGAATCTTCTGTGGGCAGACTTCGGTACAGTATCCGCATCTCAGACACTCCTGTCCATACTTGTAAGTTTTCTTCAGCTTGCCGATTTCGCGTATCAGCTCATCTTTTTCTTCATCTGTCATCGGAGGCATATCTGCACATTTAGCGTTCTCCTCAACTTCCCATGTGTATCGCATTCCAGGAATAACCGTACTAACCGCTGGATTAGATATAATGAAACGAAGACAGCCGCGGACAATGGGATCGAACCATTCCCCGCTATGCTTGGAGCGGAGATGCCTCTCTCTTCTCTCCTCGTCAGAAAGAGGAAGCGTAAGTTTTCCTCCGGAGAGAGGCTTCATCACTATTACTCCAACGCCATGCTTATGAGCTAAGGGAATTATCCCGCTTCCAGTATTCTCCTCATCCAATGGGTTGTAAAGAACCATTATAGTCTCGAACTCTCCGCACGTGATTGCTTTTTTCATCACATCTAGCGCTCGATGAATAGAGATCCCGATGTGATCTACTTTACCCTCCTCCTTAGCCTGCTTTGCAGCTTCCAAGGCTCCCCCCGGCGCTGTTACTGCTTTCCAACTCTCTACATCGCTAACGCTGTGAAGCTGCCACAAATCTATATGATCGGTTCTAAGCTCCCTCAAGCTAGTCTCCAGATCTCTCATCGCTCCCTCATATGTACGTGCGGCGGTTTTAGTTGCGATGTAAAATTCATCACGCCTCTTCCTAAGAGCCATGCCTATCTTACGTTCACTATCCCCATAATTCCTAGCGGTGTCAATGAAGTTTATTCCCAAGTCAAGCGCATGGTTGAGAACCACTGACGCTTGCTTCTCGCTTATCTGAGGGAGCTTTATCGCTCCGAAGCCTATAACAGAAACTTTCAGTCCTGTCTTTCCGAGATCTCGGTATTGCATGCCACTCATCACTACTTAAATCCACACAATAAAAAGGTTACGGAACCCGCTCAGGAAAAACATTAACGGTTTTACTAAAATCATTAAGAATCTTGATAGCAAGAGAAGTCTCTCAGCGGAAGATACAAACGTTGGAATATTAGGCTTCTGAGCGACCACAAAAGAAAAAATAATGCTTGCAGCTTCAATCTTCTAACCACATTACTAAGAACTCTGAGACTCAGCAGGCATCGCTTTAGATAAACATATATTTCTTCGCTTATAGAAAAAAGGAGAAGACTGGCTTTAGATGTGAATGTAACCGTAACTGAGGGGTGCAGATGCTCTTCATAAAGCGTGGCTACCTGCTGCTACTCACGGGAACATTAATAGGTTTCTTATGCTTCTCGGCGATCTCCATGCTTTACTCAGGAACTAGACAGCCTCAGAAAATAGGCGAGATGCCGAGCAGGATCGAAATAGACTTCCTGTACACGAGCGAGAAACAGGGATGGATCAAAGAGGTAACTCCGAAATTCGAAGAGTGGTTTAAGCAGAGATTTGGGATAGAGATTCATGTCAATCAGATAGTAACGGGATCGCATGACACCGTCAATCGCATACTTGACGGAAGCACGAGACCGACTATCTGGAGCCCAGCCTCAAGCATATGGATACCATACTTAAATGTGAAGTGGCGCAATATAACGGGTAGCAACTACGATATCGCGGTTGAATGGACCCCCCTAGTTCTATCACCTCTAGTGCTTGCCGGGTGGAGATCAATCTCTGAACGTTACCAAGTGAAAGGATTCATAGATCTCTACAGGCTGATTCAGGAAGGAGTTGACTTTAAATATGGACATCCCGATCCCCTCTTGAGCAATGGAGGAACCATGACCATCATTCTCGAGTTCGCTGAAGCGGCTGGAAAGCGACCGGAGGATCTGACAATTGAGGATCTAAAGAATGAGACTGTCATACAGATAGTTAAGGCAATCGAGTCTAGGGCTGTTTATTATGGGAAGAGCACAGGTTTCTTTGGCGCATACGCCGCTGAGAGAGGCCCAGATGAGATTCATTTCTTCGGAATATATGAGAGCGTGGTTCTTGAGAACTCATTGAAGGCTCTTAAAAAGTGGAATGATTCCATAGTTGCTATATATCCCGAAATGGGGACGCTAATGGCCGATCACCCCTTCGTAATCCTGAATGGAAGCTGGGTGACTCCATGGCAGAGATTTGCGGCTGGGCAATACCTCTTCTTCCTACTTTTACCTGAGAACCAAGAATTAGCTGAGAAGCACGGTTTCAGACCAGCAATCTCGAGTGTACCCTTAGATAAAGAGATATTCAGTCAATCAAACGGCGTAAAGTACGAGATAGATGTGCCTATTTTGAAGCCTCCGAAGGGAGAAGTTATGGAGGCCATCTTTAAAGCTTGGGTTCGCGTAAGGAATACAGGGCTATAGGAGAAGAGCGGATGACTCGGAAAATCATCAATATCGATCTCTCTAGGATAGTTGTTTCATGTACCCTTATTGCTTTCTCGATCTTCGTTGTTCTCCCATCATTCTATTTAATCTCATACGTCTTTTTGAGATGGGATGAAGTTTGGTATGAGGTCTTTGCAAATCCGATTATTGGAGATGAAAATTGGAGGCAAATCATTAAGATCCTTCTATTCTCGTTCAGGCTATCTCTATCAACTGTTGCTTTTGACCTTGCCTTCGGAATTCCGCTGGCCTACGTACTCGCAAGAAAAAAGTTTCCTGGAAAGAGCCTTCTAGAGGATCTCGTAACTCTTCCGTTAGTGATTCCCACCTCGGGCTTCGGCTTCGCGACGCTAATAACGTGGACATCCTCATCTGGTCTAGGCGGGCTATTTGGATCCACCGGGCTTATATCAATGAATGCGGCTATTCCGCTTATTAATGTTCCATTTGTCCTTTTCATTGTTCATGTCGCCTTGACTTTTCCCTACGTTGTTCGAACCGTAGAGACAAAGATCCAATCAATAGAGGAAACATATGAGATAGCCTCTAGAACTCTTGGAGCGAGTTCCTTAACAACTTTTAGAAGGATTCTTCTCCCACTTTCAATGCCCGGAATCTTCTCCGGAGCTGTCCTAGCTTTTGCGCGTTCACTGGGAGAGACAGGTGCAACCCTCATAGTTTCCGGGGTAAACACAACTGCTTCAATAGCAATTGTTAGATGGGCTTCCGAATTTAAACTCTCTACAGCAGCGTTCATGGGAAGCCTTCTCGTTTTAATAGCCTGGATGATGATTCTGCCTGCTGAAATCTACATTAGCAAGCGCCGGCGTTTCTCGAGGAGGCAGCTCCGCATTCCAATAAGCCTTTCGATGAAGATCGTAAGGTTTGAGAGATTTCTTTCTAGGAAATTCTCCATAGTGAAGGATGTGGTCCCATTGATTATCGTAGTGACCATTGTAGTAATTCCGATAGTGGTTGTCATAAGCTCCGTCACACTGTACTGGTCAGCGGATCCTTACACGGGAAGGATTGAAGGAGGAGTTGTCTATCAACTTTTTGGACCGTCACGCTACTTCAGCTTGATCCTCAATGCAACCTTAACCTCTGTGATTGTTGCCTTCATCTCAACTTACATCGCTATGTGTATATCGATTCCTCTTTCCTTCATAATCGAGAGGAGAAGATATGGCCGCATACTCAGAACGATGCTTAAGGTTCCAATGATCATTCCAACATCGTCTCTAGGTCTTTCAGTCTTGCTTCTCTGGGGCCCCTCCGGGCTTAGCCTCGTCTATTCTGGAATATGGATGATAATCCTCACGCATATAGTCTTCTCCGTTCCGGTTATTGTTGAGTCGATCATAGCGGCATATGAGGGCTCTGGAGTGCAGATGTACGAGGAAACAGCTCGAACACTAGGCGCAAATGCATATAGTGCCATCGAAGCTGTTTCGTTACCACTTATAAAGGGAGGAATCTTAACGGGCTTCATACTTTCGTTCACACACTCACTGGGAGAGACAGGTGCAACCCTCATAGTAATGGGGAGAGATGCAACTATTCCGGTCTTAGTCGTGAATATGGTTGAAGCACTGGCGATACCAGCAGCTCTCTTCACTTCAACATACCTACTAATCCTCTCATTGATCATGCTTGTGATAATCAGAATTCTCACTCGGAGGTGACTATGTTGCCCCTAATCGAGCTCGTTAACGTGACCAAGAGATTTGGTAAGATCGTTGCCCTGAATCGCATAAACCTTTCAGTTGAGAATGGAGAGTATCTCTGCATCCTCGGACCGACGGGAGCAGGTAAGACGACACTTCTACGTTTGATCGCTGGACTTTTAGAGCCGGATGAAGGCGAAATATACATCGGTGGGAGAAAAGTAAACCGCGTTCCTCCCGAAAAGCGAAATGCCGTTTATATGTTCCAGAACTACGCCCTTTTCCCGCATATGAACGTCTGGGAGAACGTTTCATTCGGTCCAACTATAAGGGAATGGGAGCCGAGGAGGATAAATGACGTTACATCTGAAATCTTAGAGATGGTTAGGCTTGGAGAAAGAAAGGATGCCTATCCACATGAGCTAAGCGGAGGGATGCAACAGAGGGTGGCGCTTGCGAGAGGAATAGCTGCAGGAGCTAAAATATTACTGTTAGATGAGCCGTTCGGCGCATTGGATGCAAGGCTTAGGGTTAATCTTCGAACGCAGCTGAGAAGCCTTGTTAAGGATCAAGGGTTAACAGCAATTCACGTCACGCATGATCAGGAGGAAGCCTTGATGGTAGCTGATAGAATAGCCATCCTTCGCGAGGGAAGAATAGAACAGGTAGGATCTCCACAAGAAATCTACACCAATCCAAAGTCAATATTTGTTATGAGCTTCGTTGGAGG
>JAGGZB010000041.1 GCA_021162225.1 Candidatus Bathyarchaeota archaeon
GCTCTGCATTGAATGTTATAATAAGAGAGATCATAGTTTCAAGGAAGAGATGCTTTGGACATCCTATCCTTTGTTTATAAAGATTTTTTTGATAGGTTTTCTTCTCGCCTTCTTGGGCATGATAATATTAATGGTTGCTGGGCTAATGGAGGGGGTGTCTCAAGCCTCAGGCCTCATAGTTTTTATAGAACCCATACCAATAATGCTCGGAGTAGGGAAACCTTCTTTGCTAGCAATTTTCTTAGCCATTCTACTAACAATAATAGGCATAGTTCTATTCTTTATTTTCCGGAGAATAAGTTTTCAGAGTTAAAGAAACGCCGTCTCATATAGATCATTAATCTCCAGAGAAACCTTGAGATTTTCAGGGCATATCTCTTTTTTAAAGATGCCGTTCTATCTTTTTCTCCGTAAATCATATAAAAGAAGATCATTATGAGAACTAAAAGCGTGATGCTGATTATTATGTTAATGACCATACCGAAGTATTCTTCTGCGCTCAAACCTCGCAACCTCAGATATTTTGTGACTTTCTAATATTTTAATATGTAGCTTTCCTCCATTCTCTCATAAGTACATCATAAAAGGAATCATCTTCTTCAAAAATATCGAAAATTCCCAAGCTTTCAGCAAGCTTCTGCGCAATTAGATGATAACAAAGGCGCACCTTACGATTCATCACATTATAGTAGAAATCATCACATGAACAAAAGTTTGCAGCCGGCATGATTAAATAATCCCTTCTTCTTCCAACAACTATCCAGACTACTCTCCCACTTGGCTTAAAAACATATTTTTTAACTCTCCCCTCATTTACAGCTTTCCACGCATTTAGAAATCTTGAGCCAAAAGTTTTTGTAAGTAATTCAATATGTTTTTTGCTCAGCTTGCCTTTTAGCCTCGCTTCTTTGCATACAGCATCTAGAGCTTTTATCTCCGGACTGCCTTCCAGCATTGACCTTTTCTTCCACATCCGGTACTTATCTTACATTATATTCTAATGATGCTGAGAGTTATAGTTAAGCCTATACTTCTTTGATCCTTCTCAAATGATTAATTGTCCCAAGAAATGTTCCATCCAAGAGGTATATTTCAGCATTCTCGAAGTCTACGCTTCCAGAACGTAGTATAGGACCAATGAAGCCGCTGAATCTCTGCTCTCTTGCGAAACCATAATCGTTTATTGCTTGTCCTCCTAAGAAATTATTGAATGAAGGCATTATTATTATATTATTAACGTTTAAAGAGATATTAAGACTTTCCAGCACATCTTCAACGCTTCTTTTCTTCTTCACCTTTATGTTATAAACTCTAAGCATGGATTCTGCAAGTATCCTGCCGTTGCAGGGAGCCTTAACCCAAACCTGTCGGGTTATCCTAAAACCCATAGGATCCCTAAATGTAACAACTGGATGAACATGTCCAATAACCAAATTTCTACAATTAAGCATCTTGAGAAATGGCCATGTATGACCATGAAAGAATCCCACATCTCCAATTATAACGCCTCTAGACGGCAGAATCTCTACATTTTCGGGGAGCAAAGCTTCTATGTCGCCGTCATGATTTCCAGGAACTACTTGAACCTTCGCGACTAAACTACAGATTTCTTCAAAGAACATTGGAACATCACGCCATTCCTCAGTCTCAATCTTCGAAAATGTATGCTTCACGTCCCCTAGGACTAGAAGTCGATCAGGCTTTTCTGAAATAATTATGCCTTTAAGCTTCTCAAGCAGCCTTCTCGTCTGCGAAGGAACATATATGCCTTCATCAGCAAGAGGAATCTCCCAGCCTATATGAAGATCCGATATGACGAGCGTTCTCTCTGAGCCTTCACTGACGAGAAGAGCCGCTTGAGAATCGAGTAAGCTTAATTCACCGACCCTTTTCATCGTAAATCTTCTCTTCAGAGAGAAATACCTCATTCTCACCGAATAAATTTACTATTCAATATAATCTTGACCTCAACTATTACAATTCTGAATAAGAGAAATTATCTGTGAATAAAGTTCTCTGTTCGCCGCGGCTATTATCGAAAAACGTCTAAGTCTTGTCAAAGGAATCTCGTCTTTATCATCCACTTCTAAAAGGTCGAAGACTCCCCCGGCCTCTTGTAGAATAAGCATAGCCGCGGCGAAATCGAACGTTCGAATCATTCCCCGCATATCCAAATGAGCATCCAGCATGCCAGATGCTACGTAGCATATCTCAAGCGAAGCTGATCCTAAAGACCTCACTCTTCTAGCGGTCTTCATAACTGGAATGATCGTGCTCACTCTTTCCGTGATTGGGGAGAGATCTACGCTTATAACTGAGTCTTTCAGATCCAGGGTCTTCGATGTTGTTATTCTTTTTCCGTTGCGCCATGCACCCCTATTCTTCTCAGCAACATATAACTCGCCACTAAAGAGGTTCATCACGGCAGCAGCCTTAATATCTTTTAGGTTGTCTTTAGATGCGAAAGCAAGCGCGGATGAAGCGAAGCCTATCCCTCTAACGGCGTTCGTCGTTCCATCAATTGCGTCAACAATCAAGTACCTCTTCGGATTTTCGCCTATCTCCTGAACGCCGCATTCTTCTCCGATAAGTATGCAGGATATGCCGCTTCGTTTCAGATACTTGACAACAGCTTCTTCAGCTATTTGATCAATAAGTCTGGTGTGATCCTCGCCGAAGCTGATGCCAACTATTCTTCCACCCTCGCTGGAGCCTAAAAATGGACGGACAGCGTTACGGATTTCCTTAGAAATCTCCACTAGAACGTTTATGCCTATCTTGCTCATCATATTCACCAACGGCTCGAGAACACGAGAGTATCAATGAGATCCAGTTTAAATATCTCTTTCGCATCTCAGACCATGTCAAAGGTTTATTTTCGTTTTCCTATTCGATAAATGCAAACATGTAAAGGTTTCTTATCATATTCGGAGGGCTTCCATAAATCCAACTATATTGTCTTTTATAGAGTGGATGAATGGATGCTTGATTTTTTCAATGTTTTTAATCCTCTCCAACCGAGATATACGAAAGTATAGCGGCGGATGAGGATCCCATCCAAGCCACTCTTGAAGCCTGTAGGTTGGCATCCTCTCGAATTGAAGCCTTCGAAAGCCTATCTTTCTTAAGGCCTCAGCTAAAACTTCTGGTCGGCCAAGCCTAATAGCTGATTCTAGATCAGCCTTTGCCTCAAAAAACTTAGCGATGAAATAAACGGCGGTGAGTGCCAAGAAGAGATAGAAATATCCGAAGAAGAGAAGAAATGGCCAAAAGACGTAGACTCTAAGCAAGTATTCAGCCGAGCTTAGCATGAAGAGCACAAGCGGATCTCTGCCCTTCAGATGGCTGAATTCATGACCAATGACTCTTAGTATCTCTTCATCTTCTAGCTGAACAAGTAGGCCGCTCGTGATAAGCAGTATTCCTCGGCTTGGGCAAGGCCCCGAAGCTGCCGCGTTAGGAATTATAGTATTTGCGATTACTATTTTAGGAATTGGTAAGCTGAATTTCTCAGCAGCCTTCTTCACGATATCATATACGTTTATGACCTTTATTGACATGCTTTCAGGCCTGCATATGAATCCGTAGCGGGAGAAAACCTCATTTGCCGCATCGAAGTCTATTCTCCTTCCTATAGCTAAGGTTCTCTCATAAATCTCAGCCTTAATCCTCATCAAGGTTTCCCTGCTGAATCTCCGCCTGAATACCTTATACTCTTCGTCGCGAAGGTGATAGTGAAGTATATGAACAGAAGGCTTTTCAGGCGTGATCTGCCAGTTTCCAAGACGCATAATAATCTTGTCAGAAAACAGAAAGAGCACAAACTGTAATGCAACCAGCATTATCGGCGTATACATTCCAATAATCATAAAGAGAAAAGCGCCGATCACGATGAAAATGATGAAGAGGAGCACCATGCTCCCAGAAAACATTCGGTAAATCACATTTCTGCTTCTAGGAGGGACACGTTCAGGAATGACCGGTTCCCCCTCCACCCATGCAAAGTAAAAGCTGCTCCGCCTGACTTGCTCCTCAAATATCTGAACCCCAATGAAAATATCTTCTCTCAGCTTCTCTATTACACGCTGGGGAACCGACCCCCACGTTATGATTCTAACAACGATTGGTTTTCCAGCAACTACCTCAACCTTCACCCACCAATCGCCCATAGGATCTGGAAGGACAAACGAGATGAAACTGGCATTATCCGAAAATATATTTGTGAGGCGATCTATTTGAGGAAGTACATAATGATAATGAAGGAATCTTATAAGATCACCATATACATCCGGAGTGATCTCAGTATCTATCGTAAAGGATAAAATATTCTCACCGGTATCCATGCTTCATCCACAAGTGATATCTTTCAGCATTTACTGCTATTAAAGCGTCACGGTGAAGGAGACGCGTCATTTTCTGAGGTAAGACTACACTGTTCCTAACTCCCAGCTCGAAAGATACTTTCTCTGTTCTTCAGTCATCTCGTCGATCTTTACTCCTAAACCTTCAAGTTTCAAACGTGCCACAAGCTCATCAATCTCTCTTGGCACCGAATAAACTTGCGGCTTCAAAGACTGGGACTTAACGATATATTCTACGCATAAAGCTTGGTTTGAGAAGGACATATCCATAACCTCTGAGGGGTGACCCTCAGCTGAGGCTAGATTCACAAGTCTTCCCTCAGCAAGCAGATAGATTCTTCTCCCATCTTTTAAGAGATACTCTTCCAGATTTGGTCTTACAAGCCTCTTCGAGACGGAGATTTCCTCCAAATCCGGGATATTTATCTCGACATTAAAGTGGCCGCTATTACCGATGATAGCTCCATCCTTCATCTTCAGCATATGCTCCTTTCTTATCACATGTTTATTCCCCGTAGCTGTTATGAATATGTCTCCCTTCTCTGCGGCTTTCATGAGCGGCATTACTTGGAACCCGTCCATCACGGCTTCTAAAGCCCTCAGCGGATTTACCTCCGTAACTATTACATTCGCGCCCATCCCTTTTGCTCTCAACGCCAGCCCTCTACCGCACCAACCATACCCGCAGATGACGAATGTTTTCCCAGCCAAGAGAACATTGGTTGCTCTGAGAATCCCATCTATTGTGCTCTGACCAGTACCATATCGATTATCAAAGAGATACTTGGTGTAGGCATCATTCACAGCTATTATTGGATATCTAAGCTTTCCCTCCCGAGCCATAGCTCGAAGGCGAATTACGCCAGTGGTTGTCTCCTCAGTTCCGCCGATTATGCCCTTTAATGCTTCTCTCCTCGATGAATGAATAGTGGTTACGAGGTCCGCTCCATCATCAAGAGTTATCACCGGTTCATGATCGATCACTTTATTAACACACCAATAGTACTCCTCAGTTGTTTCATCTCGCCAAGCATAAACATGAATTCCTGACTTCACCAATGACGCGGCAACTTCATCTTGTGTTGAGAGCGGATTTGAGCCGCATAAGGCAACCTCGGCGCCTCCTGCCTGCAAGGTTTTGACGAGAACAGCTGTCTCTTTAGTCACATGTAAACATGCCCCAATCCTTAATCCTTCCAGAGGCTTTTCCTTCTCAAACCTTTCCCTTATCTTGCTCAGAACTGGCATATGCCTTGACGCCCACTCGATTAGGAGGTCGCCTTTTTCAGCCAAATCCAAGTCTTTAACTTTATAATCGCCCATTTTCCAGCATTCCTCTCCCACTGATTTGAAAGCGGCTCGATTCATTAATATATCAACTATATTTTCGTCTCTTGGAATGGAAAATCATCTAGCTTTTACATGCTTAACTATTGGAGGTCTAATCTTTTTTAGTACGCGATATCTACAGTATGGACACCTTATACCAAGCTCAAGCTCACTTGACTTCACGATGGCACCGCACTTTAAGCATTGATAAAGAAGAACCAACTTTTCATTCTTACTCATCTATATTCACCATGGAAACTATAGAGTTCAACGATAGAATTGGAAGATTGAAGTATTTAAATTGCATGTTTCTTTAGATGCGACTCTATCTTAGCGAGCTCCTCTTCTAGCTTTTTAACTCTTTCCTTCACCTTTTCCGTCTCTTTTTTAATTTCCTCATCTTTGATTTCCTTCTTTCGTTTCTCATTGGACTTTAAGATTAAACGGAGAAATTCGGAGTCATACATCTTAAGAAGCATCTCAACATTTGGGATAAGACAATGACCACCTATCACGCCTGGAAACATTGGTGGACGGTCAAAACGTACTCTATGCGTATCTTCCAAGAAGTCAACAATCTGGTCGAAGTCTGCATTAAAATATCTGCTTATTCTATGCATCTCTTGGAAACAAGCTATCATCCAAGCTCTATAGGTTGTTTCAAAAATCTTAGCAAGTTCCGTTTCTTTCGACGACTTTAAAAACTTAACTTTAAGCCCGAGCTTCTCGAAGTGTTTACGAGCTAGCTCCATGGATTTACTGTCGGTTCCGCCGACATACTTAGTCCAGCGTCTAATCTCCCATTTCATATATTCTCTACTTTTATGAACCCCTCTGATGGGAGAATGCACAATTAATCGTTGACTTTTCTTTCTAATTTCTTCTGTTGTGCCTGGAGGAACCGTGCTGTTTATTATCGTGATTTCAGGATCAAACTTCGCAATATACTCGAGAACAGATCTGACAAATTCTTCACGATTGTGACATGGAATGCATATATGCATAACATCTACTTTACCCTCCGGTTTATCTGCTCCAGCCTTCCTCATCTTTTCGACGTCTAAATCATATGCGTAGACGGAAAAAACTCCGCTCTCAACGAGAAGCTCGTATAGAGCTCCACCTACTTCGCCCAATCCGACGACAAGAACCTTTTCCTTTCGCATATCATCCGCTCCAAACCAGCAAGAATAAAGAGGATACTTAGGTATATTTTTATTTTAATCTTGAAAAGTGCAGATGACATGATTGTGGATTGAAAGATGATGACAAACTTAAAGGAGTGCCTCGCCGAAAAGCTTGATACACATGAGCTGGAGATCCTACCTAGATCGTATGATGTAATAGGCGACATAGCCATCGTCAGACTTCCAGAGGCTCTTAGGCATAAAGCAGAAGAGATAGCTGAGGCTATCATGCAGATCAACAATCACGTTAAAACTGTATTGAATCAGGTCTCTCCAGTTTCAGGCGATTTTCGTCTCCGCCGACTTGAATGGATAGCTGGGGAAAAGAAGACAGAGACCATTCATAAGGAACATGGCTGTCTTTTCAAGGTTGACTTGGAGAAATGTTACTTTTCCCCTCGACTCTTATACGAAAGAGCTCGAATCGCTAAGCTTGTCAAGCCTTCAGAAGTCATAGTCAACATGTTCGCGGGAGTTGGATGCTTCTCAATAGTGATTGCGAAGAAATCCAAAGCCAAAAAGGTTTACTCCATTGACATCAATCCATGGGCGATTAAGTATATGAAGGAAAATATTAGGCTAAACCGCGTATGCCATATTGTCACTGCTATTCTGGGAGACTCAAAGGACATCATCGCTAAGGAACTTCAAGGCGTAGCTGACCGTGTCTTGATGCCTTTACCAGAGAAAGCCTATGAGTATATTATTTACGCCTTGAAGGCTCTGAAATCATGTGGAGGCATGATCCATTATTACGATTTTGTCCATGCAAGCAAGGGAGAGAATCCAGTCCACAAAATTGAGGAGAAGATCAGTTATAAGCTTGCTCTCTTGAAAACGGATTTCGAAGTATCCTTTGGTAGAATAGTTAGAACGACCGGTCCCAGATGGTTTCAGATCTCACTTGATATTAAAATAAACCGAAAACGATTATAAGGATTATCAAACAAAGATACGGTAAGATAAGATTATTTGGCGGGTATTCTGAATGAGGAGAAAACTGATGGATATTCTCGCATGCCCAATAGATAAGCATCATCCCTTAGAACTCTATATCTTCAAGGAGAACGATGAGATATCCGAGGGAATAATAGTATGCCCCAAATGTCTCAGATGGTATCCTATACGAGACGAGATTCCCGAGATGTTACCTGATGAACTAAGAGAAGAGAAGGAAGAGATCGAATTTCTAAGAAAATGGAAAGATAAAATTCCGGAAAAGATACTTCATGAAGGAAAGCCTTTCAATCTTAGTGGCGAGCTGAAGGCGAAGAATATCTGAGATATCTATAAATCTAATTCTAGAAGCTTATTTTTCTCAGCGGATTCTAGTATCGCTTCAGCTATTTTTAGAGCTTTAACGCCGTCTATCCCTGTAACTAGAGAGCTGTCATTGTTCAGAATGGAGTCAACGAAGTGCTCTAGCTCTATCTTTAGCGGTTCCTCCCATCTGTAACGCGGTATTAACGTCTGGTTAGAAGTATCAATTGTAATCTCTTGCGTAATATAATCTATCGTAATTATCGCTTCGCTTCCGGTGACTGTGAGTCGCCTAACCTTGTACGGCGTAAGCCAGTTTGCCTCTAAAAACGCCGATTTTCCATCCGGAAATGTAAGCATCACTTGAACATAGTCTTCGAATCTTCTATGCCTCAGCCGCCCCGCCCTCGCATAGACTGTAATCGGATCTTCGTTGAATATAAACCTCATAAGGTCTATGTCATGTATTGCCGTGTCCTTCACCACTCCTACATCACCCAATCTTTCAGGCCATTTTGAAACACGTTTGCCCGTAGCCGATACTGGCTCTCCAATCCTACCGTCATCAATCGCTTCTTTTAACCTTCTAACGGCTGGATTAAATCTTTCTATAAATCCAACTGTTAAGTATAGATTCTGAGACTTTGCAGTCTCAAGCATTTTTTCCGCTTCCTCAGACCGGCTTGCCATTGGCTTCTCAACAAAGACATGCTTTCCCGCATTCAGCGCCTTCATGGCCTCTGAATAAAGTTCCGTGGACCACACACATATAGTCACGGCGTCAATATCTTCCTTCTTGTAGAGATCTTCGCTATTCACATAAGACTTTATACCGTATTTTCTTGATGCTAAGTCCGCTCTTTCCTTATCTACATCGCAAACAGCCACTAAATCGGTTTTCGGTAGATCGTTTAAGACTCTGAGGTGATTTCTTCCCCAGAATCCAGCTCCAATAACGGCTACTCTAAGCTTCTTCATCTCTTCCAGACACCTCTACCCAGTCCTCGATATATGAAGCCTTCCTTTTCAGCTTCTTCTGGATCGATTATATGAACTAGGTCAACTACGGCTGGAGGCTTCCTCATGAGCATTCTAATCCTACTTAGGCTTAAACGCTTAAATTCTTCACGTGCTACGGCGAAAACGAGGCAGTCCGCACGCTCTATGGTTTTTTCTAAGCTCTTCTCTGATGGAAAGCCCATCTGGGAAAGATCTCGAGCTGAAAAGTGCGGATCGAACACACTTATTCTTCCGCCTCTCTTTCTTAGCAACCTCACTAACTCTAAGATCTGGGATCCCCTTGCCTCCTTTATTCCACAGCATGATGACGCACCTAAAACTGCAATCTTAGATCTCTTCACCGTCTTTTCGCATGAATGCATCGCATCTTTTATGAGATTATACGCTTGCTTCAATGCTTCGTTATTTACCCTTCTAGCTATGGATGCTATTCGAAGCTTAACTCCTAAATCTGCCGCTTCGGATATTAAGAGGAAAGGAGTCTCAGACATTTTTTCTCCCTCCAAGCTGGGGCTAAACAGGTAGCAATTAGACTGCTTATTTGCGGCTTTCTGAACCTCAAGGTAATCGATTCCCATCTTTTCGCAGAATAGGGCAAGCTCGTTGGAGAGAGCCCTTGTCACATCTCGGTATACTTCTCCAAAGAGAACGGCGGCCTCCGCAGTTTTTATATCTCTAACCTCAACGAATTCTCCACGCGTTATCACCCTAAGAAGGGCTTCTGCTGCCTTTAAGCTTTGCTCATTTATAGCCGAGATCATCCTAGCATGTTCCCTTAAATACTCTATTTCCGCGCCTATAGGCGCGTCGATCGGGCTATAGGCTAATCCGAAATCTACGCCAGCCTCTAAACCAGAGGATTTCTCTAAAGTTTTAATTATTAGGCTTTCAGTTACGGAGGGAGCTACTATACTCTGAACTATTATTAAAGACCCGGGTCGAAGATTCAAGCCTATATCTCTACACATCTCTTCGAGATTGGAGTAAACTGGACGTTTCCTTCCGTCAATAGGTATCTCAGCCGCAAGGATTATGATGTCACTTTCATGAAGAACCTCTTTAGAATTCGTCGTAGCCTTTAATCGGCCGCTATTGAGATTTCTCTTAAGCATATCATCTAGTTCATGTCTGTTAAAGAAGTTTTCGCCACTATTTATCTGCTGAGTTATATATGGATCTGGACTGAAACAAGCGACCTTAAAGTTCATGTCTGAAAATAGACAAGCCGTAGCTAATCCTATTCTTCCACAGCCCATCACCGCTATCTTATGCTTTTCACGTTTCTCGGGGCTGTTCAGATCGGACTCCTTAAGCGCCATAGCTACGGCCATCTTACATTCCTCATTAGTCAGATGCAGGATAGATTCTTTATGTTTATGAATCTTGAATGGTGATGTATTCGCTAAATCATACTAATAAATTCTTATAATATGATTGACCTTTTGATACGCCTTTAATACTACTTTCAGTGAAGAACGAAAAGGGAAAAATATGAGGAAAAGTTACATCGTATTACTCTATTATCTTGTAGACCTTGTCTCCCTCTCTTACTCTCTGTTCCACCTTAAGCCCTATCTTCTGTCCAGCTTCAGCAACCGTTATATTCCTATGCTCTATCTGCATCGACTCAACCACTTGCTCAAAGTTTGTAGTTGAACCTTGAATGAGAATCCTATCTCCAACGGATAGCCGATCCTTAAGCTCTACGACGGCAACACTTATTCTTGTGAAGTAATGCGTAACTCTACCTACTTCCTTTAATTCTCTCTCAGACATCCAATCTTCACCTTTCAAAAAGAAAGAATAACCGAATATCCTTAAATCATTTTGCCTCCACATCTATTCTTAGAAATTCACCATTGTAGGGTTATCTTTTAATAATATCCCTTCTGTTGCCAGATACGCTTGATACGCTTCCCCCTCTCAGTCAGCTCGCCTCTTTTAATGATCTCCATATAACCCTTCAGATCATCCATCAGTTTTTCAGGTTCCATAGCGTCCACTATTCTCTTAAGCTTCTCAATTCCCTTATCAGCGAGCTTATTAA
>JAGGZB010000152.1 GCA_021162225.1 Candidatus Bathyarchaeota archaeon
AGTTGCTGCAAAGATAATTTTTGAAATCTTATCTCTCATGAGCAATTTTAGAGATAAACACGTAGCATAGAAGGCGAGAGTCCTCAAAATATTAATTAAGAGCTATTGATATGTAGCCTCAGCATGAGAGGGAGAATAAATAAACGTGACTGAAAATATACTTGAGATCAGCAATCTTTCAGTCGAGGTCTCCGGCAGAATTGTGCTTAAGGATGTAAATTTAAAGATAGCCGAAGGCGAAGTCCACGTATTATTTGGGCCGAACGGTTCAGGTAAAAGCACGCTTTTAATGACAATAATGGGTTTTCCAGCGTATAAGGTGTTATCGGGAGAGATTATCTTCAAGGGAAGAGATATAACAAATCTGCCAATCAATGAGAGAGTTAAGCTCGGCATAAATGTAGCCTTTCAGAATCCTCCAGCTATCAGAGGAGTTAAGCTTAGAGAGATAATAGGCCACTGGACCTCCAACGTGAGAGAGACTGAGAACCTTCTCAAAAAAGTGAACTTTTCCCCAGAACTTCTAGATAGAGACGTAAACTTAGGCTTTTCGGGAGGGGAGATCAAAAAGTCTGAAATTCTCCAAATAATGGCCCAGAAGGGAGATTTTTTGATGATAGATGAACCTGACTCCGGAGTTGATGTAGAGAATCTTAAGATAATCGGCAGAGCCATAAATGATATGCTTCGAGACAGATCGGGATTAATAATCACTCACCAGGGCTACATCCTACGCTTCATAAACGCTCACGTGGCACATGTAATTCTTCAAGGCACAATAGTATGTTCAGGAAGCCCCACTAAAATATTAACTCAAATCCTCACCGAGGGATATGGCTGGTGTTATAAATGTCCGATGAGAAGAAGAATAGAGAGGAGAGAAACGGAGACAAACTCTTAGAAAACCTCGGCGCTTTAAGACTTTCAAGAAAGCCGAGGAAATGGCAGGCCTGCGCTCTCTCGAACCTTCCAGACGAGATAATCAAACGAGCTTATGAAGTCGGCGTTGTATCAGAGGATTCGCGTGCAGCAACCTATTTTCAGATAGATCACTCAGTCATCTCTAAGGCTATCCAGAGGACATTTCAGGGACAACTTGAAGTTATGAGCACGAAAGAAGCAATGAAGAAATACGATTGGTTCAAGAAGTATTGGTGGAGACTTGTAAGTAAGGATACAGATCAGTTTACTCGCCTAGCATATTTGAAGTGGGATCACGGATACTTTATAAGGATTTTAGAGGATCAGAAAGTCACGTTGCCATTACAGTCCTGTCTCTTCGTCTTCACAGATTATCTCAACCAGAACGTTCATAACATCGTGATCGCCGAGCCTGGTTCCGAAGCCCAGATAATAACTGGATGCGCCGTTCACCCAAATATCCACGGCGGACTACATGTTGGAATCTCGGAGTTCTACATAAAGGAGGACGCTAAGCTGACTTTCACCATGATTCATGCGTGGAACAGAAACTTCGATTCACGTCCAAGATCAGCAGCTCTAATCGGAGATAATGCTACCTTCGTAAGTAACTATCTGCTCTTCCAGCCAGTCAAAAATCTCCAGACGTATCCGGTTGCATACTGTAAAGGAGTCAATTCAAGAGTTGAATTTAACAACATAATATACGGATCCGAAGATTCACATATAGACGTAGGTTCCAAAGTTATCCTCCAGAATAGCGGAGCTAGAGGGGAAATAATAACTAGGGCAATAGCGACGGATAATGCTAAAATATATGCTCGCGGCCTGCTTCAAGGCGAGCATGAGGAAAGCAGAGCGCACTTAGAATGCAGGGGTCTCTTATTATCAGATAGAGCAATGATTTACACGATTCCAGAGCTTCTTGCCAAGGCTCAAGGCGCCGAGCTCTCCCACGAAGCTGCTGTTGGAAAGATCGCCGAGGAAGAAATCTACTACTTAATGGCTAGGGGATTCTCTGAGAAAGAGGCAGCCTCATTGATAGTGAGAGGATTCATGGACGTAAGCATATTTGGACTTCCCAGAGATCTTGAAGAAAATATTAAGAGAATAGTTAAGGCTACGGCTGAAAGAGCTCTATAAAACCAGAATTGCAAAACATCCCAATAATTAGATAAAATCTATAATTCTTTTCTGGAGACTTCCCTCTCTTAACCCTATGACATAATCGACTATGTGATTTACATTTCTAAATTTGAGATTTAAAAGCTTACTGAAGCCCCATCCAGTACATTTTATGCTTGAGATAATCGATGCAGCCGTTACAGATTTAACTAAGTCCCGCGTTAGCTGTAGAGAAGCTAGGAAGGAGCCGCACCATACGTCTCCAGCCCCCGTCGTGTCGACTATCTTTTCAATCGGAAATCTCAGTGCTGGAATCATCTGGACGCCGCTCTCCTCAGAAGAGATTATAGCTCCGAACTCTCCCAGCGTGACGATTAAGGTCTTCGCCTTCAGCATCTTTATCGCTAGGGACAATGAGTCAACGCTTGCTAAGGCTTTAGCTTCAGAATCGTTTAGGATGAAATAATCGACTTCTTGAGCCATGTCTCTGAGGATCTCTCTGTTCCTTCTCGTCTTCATATATCCGAGCCATGTGTTTACTGAAATCTTAACCTTCGGTGATCGACGAATCTTCCTAATGATTCTTTTAACTCTCACCGGGGGAAGCGGAGATACGTGAACAATACCATCTGGTAGTAGAGCCCTTGAAGGCACTATTAACGATGAAATTCGAGTTCCAGCGCCGTAGGCAGCCTCGAGATACTCTGCCTCCCACTTTTCATCATACCTTATTCTAAACCTAGTGGAGGGCATCTTAGAGTACTTTATGAATCTTCTTGGAAACATGCTCAAAATATCCCTATATGGATAGTCTTCGCCTATCACCGAGACTAAACGGACATTGTCAATAAGCGTTTTCGCAGCTACCGCGGCATATAAAGCCGCTCCTCCAGGCTGAGTATTGACTCCGTTAACGGTCTCAACGTGATCGATCGAGACGTGACCTATAAATGTTAAGCTTTCAGTCAACGAATAATTCAACCCCAGTATCTAAAGAGTTTAACATTTCGTCATCCTTAAAGATAACCAAACTTATTCTTTTAGCTAATATTTATTAAATTCTTTGTAGACTAAATATCGACACGGGGAGAACCTTCGGATGCGCAGAAGATCCATCAGAAGTGAAATAAGACGTAGACTACCCAGGATATTGATTAACGTCACTGTTGCATTTCTTTTCTGGATCATAAGTCAGGTAGGCCCCCTATTCGTTAAAGGTATAATTATCCCTGGAATAAATCTGCCCCCTCCCTTTAACACGGTCTCTTCGATAATTGGATTAACCGCAACATTAGTCATGATATTATTCCTTATAAGAGCTGTGTCCGATATATTATTCTTCACCGATGTCTCAACTGAGATCTTCCTGAAAACTTTGGGGATTAAGGAGAAGAGGCCTCTAAAGAGGGCGGCGAGGGACATAACGTACATTATTCTAACGTTGCTATTGGTAACGGCGGCTTCACCCATCTTATCCTCCATCCCTCAAGTCGGCGGATACTTAAACGCTATATTGAGTTTCTCTGCTCTTGGAATATTTTTGATCCTAATCTATGACATAGGCAGAGTTATACACGAGGTTTTATCCGAAAAGACGCGGAGAATGGCTGACTGGATCAGCAATCACGTTGAGGAAAGAAGAAATCGGAGGGAAAGGAATGAACGCGACAGCAACTAGTTTCATCATGATCTATCTTTTAACGTTGCTACTTATAGCCACCGACATGGTTCCTATGTCCGTGGCCGCGCTCATCGGCGCCCTCTTCACCGTGTGGATAGGCTTAAGCTATGGTGTCTTCACCTATGAGGAGGCTACAAGCTTTATTGACATGAAGCTACTCGGCCTCCTCATCGGAACGATGATCGTGATGGAAGTGGCGTATAGAAGTGGACTATTTCGTCTGATAGCCTTATACACGATCAGAGCCGCTGGAGGGGATCAGCGGATTCTATTCGTCATAATGTGCATAACTTCGGCGGCCGTCTCTATGTTTCTCAGCGACTCGACGGCCCTCCTGTTGATAGCGGCCGCTGTAACGGCGATAAGCAGGGTCATGAATTACGATCCCGTGCCATATTTTGTCTCAGCCTCTATAATGATTAATCTCGGCGGAACCAGTACGCTGATCGGTTCTGTAAGCAACATGATAATCGGGTTATCAGCTGGTTTAAGCTTCTCGGATTTTATAGTCTATCTTTCTCCCTGTGAGCTCATTCTCTGGATGCTCACCACGCTGACCCTGTATATGCTATATAAGTCGAAGTTAAAGGGAAAGAATGAAGTGCCTGAGTATGATCCCTGGGAGGGTATAGAAGATAGGAAACCTCTAATATGGTCGGCTATTCTCTTAGCGGTTTTTCTAGGCCTCTTCACAGTTCATAAAAACCTTGGAATCCCGCCTGAAGCTGTGGCTTTGGGATGCGCTGTTTTGGCATTAGCTATAGGCAGAGCTGACCCCACAGAGGTATTTAGAAGCATAGACTGGGAGACAATATTCTTTCTTGGAGGGTTCTTCATAATTGTTGGAGGGCTTGAAAAAACCGGATTACTCAATGATCTTGCCGGATGGTTCATGAATATGACCGGGGGCGGAACATTCGTCTTATCTACGATTCTTTTATGGATCAGTGGGCTTACAAGCACCGTTGTCAGCAATATAGCCGTCGCATTAACCTTCACTCCGATAATAAGGGATCTCGGAGCAGCGAATACTATTCCAATATGGTCTGCTCTTGTTTTAGGATCCAACTTGGGGGGCGCCGCTACTCCATTAAGCGGCGTAGTCACGATTATGACTCTGGGAGCATTAAAGCGTGAAGGATTCAAAATAAGCATGTCGGAGATCACTACGGCTGGAGTATTAAAGACTTTCACGCAGCTTCTATTTGCAAATCTATATATTCTTATAAGGTTTGGATTATAAGATTGAGGAAGAGGAAGAGCGAATGACGAAGATAAAGGAGTGGCTCTCCTTCAAGGAGAGAAGGCTAGAAAAGTATGAGGAGGCTAAAAGGGAATTCATCAAGGCTATTGGAAAACCAGTCATAATGATCCCCCTAGAGCTTCCGAAAAGCTTAATGTTTCTGAGAGATGAATTCTGCGCTCTGGAAAATGATGAAGAATTCATTAGGAGAATGCAGAGATCCTGCGTGAGGTATCTTAAGAGGAGATTTGCTTCAAAGATTGCTGAATATAAGAAACAAAAGAAATAAGAGGTTCTATTCAGGTTTTATATCGATAGGCTAAAAGAGTGAAATGATGCTTTAGGGCTTCCATCCTCCAATGGAGAAGCCCAGTCCGTGAGGTTGCAGAGTATCTGTTCTAACTTTTCCATCTTTAACCTTGAAAAGAGTTTCATGCCTTTTCTGAATTTCCAGATAAGCGAATGGGAGATACTGCCTAGCATTGTATTCGAAACCCATTATTGGATGTGTCCTCGCAGCTAGACTTGCAGAATGAACCAGAGCTAGTCCTGGACACGTGAGATCTTGAATAGAATATGGAATTCCCAAATGCTCCATCTTCGCTATGTAAAGTAGGCTGGAGGAATGCCACTTACACGCCTTAATCGCAACTCCGGACCAGCCTAGTTTGAGGGCTAATTCGAAGCTCTCAAGATCGGTTACGCCTTCATCCGCCAAGACAGGCTTCACCTCCGAGACTTTATGCATAGAGAACATATGTCTGCGGAGATCACGTTCAGTCGGCTGCTCTAGATAGAGGAGGCTGTTAAATGCCAGGGGGGACTCCTTCTTCAGCTTCCTGAGATATTCTAACGTGACCTCCGGATTGGCGTTCATCTCATTAGAGTCTACGGAAAGGTAGAATCTATCGCGTCCTTTCCTTTTTAAGACCTCTTGGGCTATCTCAGCCACCGCTTTCGTTCTTTTAACATCCCAGTCTACATCAACTCCGCTGAGTTTAACCTTTAAACAGAAGATTCCATCCCTTTCGATCCATTCCTCAAGACTAACAGGTAAGCCGTCTTTGGGATCCGAAGCATCCACCTCGTCTCGGGTCAGCTTATCCAGCGCTCCGACAAGGTGGAATACTGGCAGCTCCTTGACGTATGAAGGCCGAAGATAATCGGATATATATTTTCCGCGGAATTCCTCCCCCAGATAGAAACTTAAATCGTGATCCATATACTCTCTGCCATAGCCTTCATATGATGAGATCTCATTCACCCGGCCGAAAGCATCATGGAGTGCAGCGTCGATAGGAGATGTTGCGACTAGAACCCCCAATATAGGCATTGGAATCTCTAACTTTAAGTCTTTGTCGACATTTTTCGCAATCTTCAGAATCTCAGGCTTGTTCTTCAGCATTATGTCGATTGGGTGGGCGTATTCTTTACCCGCCGTCTTTTCGAGCATTCTACAAGTTCTTACGCCTATCTCCTTCATTGCCTCCACTTTCTTTTCGTGGGAGACCTTTGGGTCTGGAAACGCCCACTTATCCACGAGAGGCATCGCTCCCCATCCTTCAGCCACTTCGCCTTTCTTATTCTCTACGGTCGCCTTCACAATGAAGGATGTAGATGCATCAACAATTACATTTCCGAACTTCAAGGGAACACGAAACTTGTCAGTTCTGAAGAAACATTCAAAACTTAATACCCGAATATCCGAGTCCATACTTCTGCTTCCCACCTTTACATTCATGAGATATATCTTTCAGCATCGCTATTAGGTTAATCCCTAATTCTAAATCATCCAGCTCCTATTCAATATTTTCTTTAGATATTTAAGGTCGTTTCTCGTCAGTTTGATTAGCTCACCGAGGCTGATGTTGTGGTACTCACTATGAATAGAAACCGGACCATCGAATCCCATTTGTTTAAGATACTTAAAAACCTCCATCCATGGAACTAAACCTTCCGATAGCGGAACCGTTCTCACCACCCATCTTTTCTCTCCGGTTTCTCTATCTTCCTCTCTAAACCAGCCAAAGTCCTTCACCGCCACCATCCGAACATATTCTCCTAAAATATCCATCCCTATCTTCCATCCGGAAATTCCTCCCTCAACTGCCATGTGTCCCGGATCAATATACGCACAGAGATACTCTGGATTATAGCCTTTTAGAAGAAGATAGAGTACCGCCGGATTCGACGTTAAAAAGTCTCCGGAGTGTATGTGAAGCCCGGCTGTGACACCGTATTCCTCGCTTAGTCTACATATACCCTTGAGATCTACATTGCGCACATGCTTGATCTGCTCCCTAACTTTCCCGAATTTCACATATCTCCAATATCCAAGCTTTATGAACTTAACATTGCATTCGGAAGCTGTCTTGAATATCTCCTCTGCATATTTTTCATCGGCACTCGTTATGTTGGAGGTTATCATAGGAACCTCTAGTCCCCTAGAGTTGAACATCTCCACTGCTTCAGGCAGTCTCCGCGAGACCTCTTCAGGCTGCACGTGACCTCCAGGCCGTACTGTTAAGTCCACCCCGTCGAATCCCATCATCGCTATGTAGTCAGCGGCATCCTCAACATTGAGATTTCCGATTTTCTTTAACATTTTAGAAAACATCAGCAGCTTCATACGTTCACACTTCATATTGCTGAATACACGTTAAAGAAACGTTAAAAACGGATAAATCTTTCTTCATCTTTTAGAATAGATTTAAACCCATCTAGGCGAGGGATTACTTCCTCTTATTCCTCTGGGAGAAGACTATCAATGTTCTGAATTGACTATTAAAAATTCCGTGAAGACCCTTAGTTGCTCCCTGAATAGTCTTCGAAGCCTATAAAAGAGATTCTTACCTTTCGCAGTTAGGCGATAGTGCCTTCTAGCTTTATTCTTTTCTTTAACCCACTTGCTTATGGCTAATCCTTCCCTCTCTAAGTAGTGGAGAAGCGGATAAATCACGCCTGGATTCAAGCTCGTCCCAGTCAGCCTCTTAAATTCCTTCATGATCTCGTATCCATGCCTAGGCTTAGCTGATAAAAGCCAGAGCACTATCAGCAGGTTTAGGCTATTAAAGAATGACCTGACAACCTCGACCATGACCCTCTCCACCTTAAGTATTTTAAGTTCTAAAATATTAAATTTTTTTAAATAATTTTAAAATAACGTGGGTGATCCTTTGTCTGACGCAGAGGAGAAACTGCTTAAGACCACCGTTAAGGGCTTAAGCAGAGCTATAATACTCTGGCTTCTAAGCAGAAGAAAAATGTGCGGATACGATATTATAAAGGAGATCTATAAGCTCACGGACTTAAAATTCACTTCAGGCGTGATTTATCCAGTACTCTATGAGCTTGAGGAAAAAGGTCTCATAAAAGGAGAATGGACAAGTAAGGGAAGGAGAAACATAAAATACTACTCAATAACTAAGAATGGACTGGATATTCTAGAGGATCTGCGAATGCTCTTCAGCAAATCACTGAAGCAAATAATTGAGAATTTCATACTTGAAGATAATTGAGACTAAGGCGTCATGAATAATTTACAGCCGATCGGACCTGTAGCCTTCAATCAGTAATTCTCTCTAAAACGGATTTTTAGCATCTTCAGCTGGCAGACTGCCAAGCTCGAACGGTCTCAAGAGATAAGTATAAACTCAAATAAATGTTTCTGAGCATCACCGAGAATGACCCCCTTAGGAATAGGACCTACAATATCTACCTTCACGAGCACCTTCGGCGGGGAGGCCTACACGGCAATAAAGTTTAGGGAACTTCTCAATGGTTCCTCTGTTAGGAAGTTTAAGCCAAGAATCATCGTGAGCAGCCCTGTTCCTGGCAACTTGAGGATAAAGAGATTAGGAGTAGGCTGGGCATAGACTGCGTGGTGATCGGCGAGGGGAGAAAGTTGCCGCACCGCTCTTCGAGAAAGCGATTAGGGGAGAAAAGCTGCCCAGCGTCGTCTATGGGGAAACCGTTCTGGTTGAAGATATCCCTGTGATCAGAGGAGTGACTATAAATAGGATAGTTGAGATTGTTAGAGGATGCGGTCGGGGGGTGTAAATTCTGCGTTCCAACAATGCAGATTTATCGTTGCTTGCCTCTAAGCCACATACTGAAAGAGTTGAAGTCAACGTGAGAGCTGGTAGACAACCTACATTGCATGCTGAGGTACAAAGCTAGGGGCATAGAGGTTAACAGGGAGACCGTTATCGATCTCTTTAGGGCTGTAAGGAGCCATCCTGGAGTAAGAAAGGTTGAGGTGAGCCGCTTCGCCCTAGCTTCGGTTGCAAGCGCACCAGAGGTCATCGAGGAAATATTCGATATCCTCGGAGCGAATGAACGAAACTGCGGCCAGAATTCAAGAGCCTCATAGTTCCATTATTCCTCGTTGCGATGGGAGGATTAAGGAAGGCGAAGACATTCACACTAGATGATATGACCGAAGAACATACGATGCTACTTCTCTAATGTTGGGAGCATAACCTTGAGTAGGCTCCAACTCTTATAAGAGAATGGAGCAAACTCTCAATTAAGAACCCGATTATACGTCACGGGTTGCATATGATTCTTTCTTACGGGATAAGACGATGCATGAGGCTGATAAAGATATGCATAGACGAATACAATTATAACTTTAAGGATGATGATAAAAGACGCTAGAAGAGGAAGGCTGAAAGAGGCGCCTCTGTCCATAAGGCTCATCCATAACGTAACGAGAATACGGGAACGCCTTGAAACATCAATTTAGAGAGCCTGCTTGAATCGCGGTTCTGTTCTGACAAACTTCGAGGATTTGAACCATGATCTCCGTCATGTAAGGGATCGAGACTGATAACTTTAGAATCGATGAATGTTCTTATGGGTTCAAAATGGAGTAGTGGAGCATGCTTCAACCTTGATCCCTCACACGTAGCCTAAACCTCCCATAAGAACCTCCATCAATTTATCAAAAACATCTTTAGATCATCGTTTAGCACTAATCTATCAATGTCACGGGAACAAGAATAGTTCAGTTAAACATAATTAACATTAACGTAATGTTTTTTGATAAATTAGTTTGGGAGCTAATGCGCCAGTGGGGCATGAATCGACGCAAGCCATGCAGGCGGCGCAGTCTGTCTGCCCTATTGGCTTGTTAAGTTCAGCAACGACGCGTGTTTCGCTTCCTCTATAGGCGAAATCTAATATTCTTTGACCCGAAAGCTCGGCGCAGGCACGGATGCATCGCCCGCAAAGGATGCATATGTTTGGGTTTCTTATAAAGACCTCACTGGACTCATCGATCGGCTCGGTTTTTTTCTGGAGCTCAAAGCGCGGCTCGTTAATATGATATTTACGGATCCAATACCGTAGCTCGCTTCTTCGGGGCAAGATCTTCCAATCGCATTCAGCCATGATCATCTCTAAAATTAACCTGCGAAGATGATTAATCTCATCATCTTCAGCTATGACTTCCATGCCATCCTCTACTTGGGTGCAACATGCAGGTAAAAGGCCTTTCTTGCCTTTAATCTTTACAAGACATAATCTGCATCTTCCAGCCGGACTTAGCTCAGGCTGATAGCACAGGTGTGGGATTTTGAAACCTAAAGATAGCAAGGCCTCCAGCAGGTTAGATCCTTCTTTAACCTTGTACTGTCTTCCATTTACTATTATATTGACCATTTTTGACTTTGGCTTTTTTTCTGCGTCAAAGAAGTCAGAGTATAAACCAAGTTTTTCAGCTACTCTGCGGAGCTGATAGCCGTTAGCATTAAAGTTGAGTCCTGTCCATTCGAAAGGAGCTGTTAAAACCGTCTTTCCCAGTGAGGAAAGCCCCCCAACACCTACAGTTCTCACAGTTTTTATTACTTTTTTATCATTAAACACTGCCTTCACACACTCATATCCGTTTTCACATGCAAGAACGATAATGGCTGTTGCTTTTCTGAATATGTCTTCTCTGTTCATTTTATGTCTCCTAACAAGATTTAAG
>JAGGZB010000119.1 GCA_021162225.1 Candidatus Bathyarchaeota archaeon
ACGATAACCCTGAAATCCGTAGGTTCCTGGTGGTGGACCGGGGGGGATTTGAACCCCCGACCTCCGCCGTGCGAGGGCGGCATTCATTCCAGACTGAACTACCGGCCCTTTGAAGTGCTCAGATTAATTTCATCAAAGAACTTAAATTAATGTTTTGTTTATGTATCCTTTTAACAGTAGAGATTCTTCGCTACATTCTTTAGGCCCGATGAAACGAAAAATATATATCGGTTTTCTTTCTTTCTGAAAATTGTCGGGCGGTAGCTCAGCTTGGCAGAGCTTCCGAATCAGCCCCAAATAGGGCTGATGGAGATGCTGTAGACGCCGCCCAAGGAATGGGCGCGTCGCTTCAGCCTGCCAAGCGTACAGAAACCGGAGTGTCGCAGGAGAGCTGCGGGTGAACCGTCAGCTCTGTGAGTTCAAATTAGGCTGGCGGATGCCGCCTCCTAGGAGACTCCTGCCCGCCCGACCATAAGATATTTTAATTTTGTTTGGTGTACTTGTAGCAGCATGTAGGCTATGTTTTCCAGAGAGAAGAGATGATGTCTAGCGATCTGGAACAGCGGATTCGGGAGCTATATGATCGGGTTGATCAGCTTAAGGCTGAGAGGGATAAGCTGAGGAGAAACGCTCAGAGATGGGCTGAGAAACGCGACGGCATCCGAGAGGAAATAAGGGAGATAAGACTGGCAGTTCGGAACTTGAAGCGAAAGAGGAACCTGCTTAATGATGAGGTAAGGCAGCTGAAGGTTCTGAGGGAGGCTGATAAGAAGATAAGAAGAGAAATCTTTGAGAAGATTAGGAGGCTTAGGGAGGAAAGGAAAAGAGTAAGCATGAAGAAGCCTCGTCGAAGCAGATCCTACCTAGAGAGGGAGATAAAAAAGATTGAATGGAAGATTCAAACCGAGCCGCTCCCCCTCGATGTCGAGAAAGAACTCATCAATAGTATTAGGATTTTAGAATCTCAGCTTGAAGTGTATCGCAGAATCGAAGAACTGAACGCTGAGATTACGGAGCTTATAAAGAAGACAGACGAGATAAGAAAGGAGATTTCAAGTTACAGGTCTAGAATCTCAGAGAAAGCAGCGAAGAGCCAAGAGTTCCACTTAAAGATGCTTAGAAAAATAGAGAGGATAAAAGAGCTTGAGGCAGAGGCGGAGAAAAGCCATCAGAGATACCTCGAATATAAGAGGAAGGCTAAAGCATTAAGCTTGGAGATTAAGAGGCTTCTGGATGAGATTCAGTCGATTCAAGAGACGATGAAAGAAATAGAGGAGAAAGAGAGACGGCGGAAAGAGGAAACCTTTAAAAGGCAACTTATAGAGAGTGCCTTGAAAAAGATTAAACGTGGAGAGAAGATCTCATTTAACGAGTTCAAGATCCTACTCGAGAAGGGCAAGATCTAGGAATAAAAATGGATTTTTGGTCTGAAAGACTTATTTGTGAAGGACGCTAATAATATTAGGGGGATCTTGGGAGAAGAGTAATGTCTAAAGACGAGAAGCAAGCATCTGAGTCTCTACTTATTCTATGCGTTGACAGGGATGACGATATAGGGCGAAAAGCTGGAGTTAAGACTCCCATAATTGGAAAGGAAGAGAATCTGAGGTCAGCTCTGAAGCTTATACTCGCCGATCCTGAGGAGGCCGACGCAAACGCTATGTTCGAAGCCATAAGGCTATATGATGCACTGAACAAAAGCAAGAAGAGCGGAGAAAAATATGAGATAGCCACTATAGCGGGGTCGGAAATCGGCGGAATAACAGCTGACAGAAAACTTGTAGCTGAGCTTGGAGAAGTCTTGAAAAAGTTCCCCGCAGATGGGTTAATCCTCGTAACAGATGGATTCTCAGATGAAGATATAATGCCTCTCATCCAGACGAGGATTCCCGTCACGTCGGTGAGAAGAGTAGTCATTAAGCATAGCGAATCAATAGAGGAAACCGCGGCGATCTTCTCCAGATATTGGAGAATGATCACGGAGGATCCGAGATACTCGAGGATCGCGCTGGGTCTACCGGGAGTGCTACTTATCTCTTTGGGAATCCTAATCTTGCTCAAAATATTCATAAGATTCGACATATACACTTGGACCGCTATCATCGGATTAATAATTCTCGGGAGTTATCTTTTAGGTAAAGGTTACGGGATAGATCGAAAAATATCAGCTATATTCTCACGTCTATACCACTACTCGATTTCAGGAATGGTTGAAGGCTTCTCCTTAACTTTCGGGTTCATCATTATAAGCATAGGCTTTTACCAAGCCGGATCCTTCGTAGTCTCCAAGTATGGATCAGCATTTCGCTTCCCAATGGATGCTGAAATGCTGATGGCGATTATACCCCTGATAATAGGATGGTTCATAAATAAGGCCATAACTCTGGCAATAGTGGGGATATGCACGATCTTCTTGGGAAAATCAATAGCCTATTTGCTGGAGCGTGACACAAGATTCTGGAGAACAGTAGCCTTGATACCCGTTTCAGCATGGTCATGGACCATCCTAAATGAGATCTCTCGAATAATCTTGGATCCTTCGTTACCTCCAGACAGCCTAGTAATGTCCGTTATAATAGGAATAGCGATCATCGTGGTTTCAGGATTAGCAACGTTGCTTTTAAGCAGAAAATACCGCGACTTCTTCGGAGGAAAAACGAAGAAGCGGAAGACCGAAGATGTTAAGACGGAAAAACTCTCTTAAAGCTGAGATTGCAATAATAGGAGGGACGGGTTTAGAATCCCTTCTCAGATTCCCCCATAGAGTACAAGTGGAGACCCCTTATGGGCCCTCCATAGTCTCTCTTGGGAAGATTGAAGAAAAAACCGTAGCGTTTCTTCCACGCCATGGATATAGACACGATCTCTTACCGCATAGAATAAATTATAGAGCAAACATTTATGCCCTCTACACCATCGGCGTCAAAAAGATCATTGCAACAAATGCTGTAGGCGCCGTGAACCCGAGGTTCCAAGTGGGAGACATAGTTGTTCCACATGACTTGATAGACTTCACAAAGCAGAGGACGCTTACATTCTTTGATGAACCGGAATCCGCACATATAGACTTCACAGAGCCCTATTGTAATGAATTACGTGAAGCCCTGATCAGGGCGGCTGAAGACGCCGGGGAAAAAGTACATAAACGCGCGGTTTATGCATGCATGGAGGGCCCCAGGTATGAGACTGCAGCTGAGGTTCGCATGCTTAGGATGCTTGGATGCGGCATCGTAGGTATGACGAGCATGCCAGAGGCAGTCCTAGCTAGGGAGCTCAAAATATGCTACGCATCTTTATGCTACGTCTCTAACAAAGCCGCAGGTTTAGATGGGAGGATCTCGCATCGAAAAGTCTCGGAGATAGCATCTTCGATCAAGCCGCGACTAGATAAAATATTAATGCGGACGATCTCATACTTGACATAAACTGCAGTCGTTAAATCAGGCGATAGACGTAGGAAGTGAAATTAGTAATGCTTAGAACCCTGCTATCAATACTTGGAGTATACCGGGTATATGAGAAATGGCTTCTGCAACAAGTGAAGAATAAACCCATGCCTAAACACATAGGTGTGATCCTTGATGGAAATAGAAGATGGGCCATAAATCACTCCCTAGACCCAAAGTTGGGTCATCATTACGGGGCAGATAAAACTGAGGAAGTGCTCAGATGGTGTCTAGATCTAGGAATCCAGAGCATCACTCTTTACGTCTTCTCAACCGAGAACTTCAGAAGAGCTAGGGAGGAAGTTGAGGATTTAATGAATCTCTTTGAAGAGAGGCTTCAAAAGCTAAAGGAGGATGAAGATATTCACAAGCATAAAGTTAGAATAAAGACTATTGGAAGAATAAACCTCTTGCCTGAGAGGCTTCGGAGGCTCATAAGAGAGATCGAGGAGGAGACGAAGGAATATGACGATCACTTCCTTAATCTTGCGATAGCGTATGGAGGTAGGGCTGAGATAATCGACGCTACGAAGAAGATAGCCAAGAAAATATTAGACGGCGAATTATCAATCGAGGATATAAACGAGAAAACATTCGAGAAGAATCTTTACACATCTCATCTTCCGAAACAGGATCCCGACCTTATAATAAGGACTTCTGGCGAGGAACGGCTCAGCGGCTTCCTTCTCTATCAGTCAGCTTATAGTGAGCTCTGCTTCATTGACGTCTATTGGCCGGAGTTCAGACGCATAGATCTTTTAAGGGCTATTAGAACTTATCAGAGGCGTAAGAGAAGATTCGGGAAATAACGCAGGCGACTGCTTAAGCCCTCTTCTTCGCACTCACGATGGAGATTACATCTCTATCTTTTAGGATGTAATCTTCGCCCCGACGCACTTTGCTTCTACAGTCAATAGCGTATATGAAGCTCTCTCCAAGCTCTGTGTGGATCAGGTATGCTAGTTCCCTAGCTGTCGTCCCCTCCGGCACGAGCCTCGCATCTGGGAGAACCCTTCCCTCATGGTCTGAGAGCTTCTCCGGATCCTCCACTGTATACACGACTATCATCTTGAGGAGCTTGAAAAACGCGGCGTTTATGGCCTCCTGCACACCAGTAGATCCATAGAGCTTTAAGACCTTATCACGGATCATCTCTAAGGCCCGCTTCTGCCTCTCGGTTATCCTCTCGGGCCTCAGAATAGAGAAGTCATCGTCTCCAGGCATGTAGCGTATTAGACCCTTCTCCGCGGCTCTTCTTAATGCGAGCTCAGCTTCGGCACTACAGGGAACAACCATGTATCCGGAACTCCTCAGTCTCTCCAGATTATCCTCGGATGCTGGGACATCAATTTTATTCGCAGCTATCAGCATCGGCTTCGAGATTCTTCGAAGAGCATCCATAAACCTGTAAAAGTCGCTCTCGCTCCATCTTGAAGGCTTACTCGCGTTTAGATCCTCTATTCTCAAAGCCTCAATTATGTCCTTCCTCTTTATGGAGAGTCCACTCAGCCTGTTCTCTAGGAGAGAAGGTAGATCTGATCTGCGGGACTCCACGGTTCTCACGATTCTCTGCCAGTCCCTCCTTGCAATCTGAATCATCCACATAGTTAACTCTCTTTCTAAAAACTTAACGTCCTCTAATGGATCGTGCATCCCAGGCTTGAGAATTCTGCCTTCAAGATCCGTCGATCCGGAAGCGTCAACTATGTGAATGAGGGCGCTGGCCCTCCTTATCTCATCTAGAAACTGGTTTCCAAGGCCCCTGCCTTTCCAAGCGTCTGGAACGAGGCCAGCCGTATCCACAAGCTCAACCGGGATGAATCTTGTTCCCTCGATACATATCGAGTTCACTGGGTTATCTTTAACGTTGAATTCTTTGCACACGCATTTTGTCCTCAGATAAGCGACTCCAACGTTAGGTTTTATCGTCGTGAATGGGTAGCTTGCTATTTCAACGGATGCAAGAGTCGCAGCGCTGAAGAATGTGGATTTTCCAACATTAGGTTTTCCAACTATTCCTACGGAGAATGGTATTGTCCGTCACCTTTCAAGCATCTTTTCCAAAAATATATTCGTTAAATGACACTATTTAGCCTTACATCATGTAATAGGCAAAATGTCTCTGAAAATCAGGGGGAAATGCTCATTTATTGATTATGCTTTGAGGCTCCCTACGCATTATCTCCCTTGCCACTATGACTCCGCTTGCACTCGCTTGGATTAGCCCGCGGGTTATGCCGGCTCCGTCACCTATCGTGAATAGATTTCTAATCTTTGTCTCAAGGTTCTCGTTCAGCTCGAGTCTTGAGGAATAAAATTTTACCTCGACGCCGTATAGAAGCGTGTGTTTACTGTATATTCCAGGGGTAACCTTGTCTAAGGCTTTAAGCATCTCGCGGATATCCGTCAAGTAGCGATAGGGAAGAACGAAGCTTAAGTCTCCCGGCGTGGCGGTCTTCAATGTTGGATTCACGACGCTTCTCTTAATCCTATCTTCAGTAGACCTTCTACCTAGAATGAGATCGCCGAGCCTTTGAATTATAACGGTTCCGCTTAGGAGGTTAGCGAGCCTCGCGATGTATTTTCCATACGCTATAGGCTCTCTGAATGGATATGTGAACGATGTGCTGACGAGAATAGCAAAGTTGGTGTTCTCAGTCTTCCTGTTGGCGTAGCTCTGCCCATTAACACTTATCACCCCATTATAGGATTCAGTTATCACCTCACCATGAGGAGCTACGCAGAAGGTTCTAACCATATCGTCGAATGCCTGCGAATAATATATGAACTTCGGTTCGTATAGCACGCTTGTTAGGCTTTCCATTACGGACGCTAGGGTTTCAACTCTGACCCCAACATCAACCGGATTATTCAGCGTCTTTAAGCCTAAAGCCTCCGCTTGGCTCTTCAGCCACTCCGCCCCTACCCTTCCAGGAGCAACGATGACATACTTGCCAAAAACCTCATTTCCATCCACGGTCTTTACGCCCTTTACCTTCCCATCCTTGACTATGAGGCTCTTAACCTCAGTGTTTGTTCTGATCTCAACGCGGTTGTCGAGGTCTTGCCTTATCTTCTTTAAAGCCTCTCTGCAGTTATCTGTGCCTAGATGGCGGATCCTCTGCCTTATGAGCTTTAAGCCAGCTAGGGAGGCTTGCTTCTCTATTCTCTCAACCTCGTCGATGTCGTATCCGTAGATGACTGATGAGCTTGCGTATATGCTGTATATCTTATCCACGTATTCTAGGAGCTTCGAGAGCTTCTCTTTGCCTACATATTCATCGAGCCACCCTCCCACGGAGGTTGAGAGGGTTAGTTTTCCATCGCTGAAAGCTCCAGCTCCTCCCCAACCAGAGAGAAGATGGCATGGGTTGCAGTTGATGCAGCCGAGGCCTCTGCTTGCGGGGCATTTGCGCTTATCGATATCTGAGCCTTTCTCTAGCATAATTATATCTAAATCGCTCTTGCTTGAGAGTTCTAGGGCTGAGAAGATTCCAGCAGGCCCGGCTCCAACGATCACAACATCGTACTTCAAAAGTGTCCCTTCCCGAGAGAATACGGACTTCAAAACTACTTATATTTCTTTTCTCTGAATACCTCATACCCTTTCATAATTAAAGAATCTTCTCCATCCTTTCGCATGCTTCTTTGATCCTATCTAGAGGTTGGGTTGCGGAGAAACGCACGTATCCCTCACCGTATTCTCCGAATCCTACTCCCGGAGTTGCAACTACACCTACCTCTAGAAGTCTCTGAACAAACTTTAAGGAGTCTTCTCTACACTTCGCCCATACATAGAAAGTTGCCAGTGGCTTCTTACACTCTAATCCGATGTGCTTAAGCCCCTCCGTTAGCTCCTTAATCCTCTCGTGGTACGTTGCCACAGTCTTCCTCACGTGTAAAGGAGGTTCTCCATTAACATAGCTTCTTAAGGCTCGCACTGCTACCTTCTGTATATACTTAGGTGGACCTGAATCAACCTGTGCCTTGACCTTCAGAAGCCCCTTTATAACCTCTCTATTTCCGACGGCGAACCCTATTCTATCCCCTGTCATGCTAAATGTCTTTGAGCATGAATGGAACTCAACTGCCACTTCTTTTCCGCCGTCAACCTCAAGTATGCTTGGAGCCTTATAGCCATTAAAGGTTATCTCGGAGTACGCGTTATCATAGCAGACTATAATGTTATTCTCTAAGGCGAAGTCCACGACTTGTTTTAGGCTCTTTCTATCCATGACGCTTCCGGTCGGGTTATTCGGGTAATTAAGAAACATCATCTTCACGTTCTTTAAGTCCATCTCCATCAGAGACTCGATATTCGGCTTAAAGTCGTTCTCTTCAAGCAAAGGCATAGCGACCGGAATTCCCTCGCTAAGCGTGACCGCTCCGTTTGCATAGACCGGATACGCTGGATTTGGGACAAGAACTCTGTCGCCTGGATTAATGAAGGCTCGAGCTATATTAGCCAAGCCTTCCTTTGAGCCGATCAGTGCGATGACTTCTCTCTGTGGGTCGAGATCAACCCCAAATCTTCCTTTATACCAGTCGGCGACTGCCTCTTTGAATTCCGGTTCTCCCTGACTGAATGAGTAGTTGTGATTATTTGGATCCGAGGCTTCCTCAGCTAATGCTTCGAGGATGAACTTCGGCGGTGGAATATCTGGGTCTCCTATACTGAGGGAGATTAGATCGACGCCTTGCCTCTTCTTCTCACTTATGGTTTTTTCCAGCTCCGCGAATATATAGGGCGGAAGCTTCTTCACTCTCTCTGCGAATTCTATCCGCATCTATTCATCACGGCTCCTTCAATACCTTAGCCCATATACAATTTGAGTCTTACGATCTACTTCCCTTTCGAAATACAGCGGACATGAAAAATTTATGGATGAGGATGAGATAGTCTAAAAAGTGATGGAGGCTGGAAGATGAGCAACAAAGAAGAGGAGCGAGAGAGAATATATGTGATCCAGAAACATCAAGCTACACATCTACATTGGGATCTACGCTTAGAGATGGATGGCGTGCTAAAGAGCTGGGCTGTTCCTAAGGAGCCTCCGACGGAGAGAGGGATTAGGAGACTCGCAATCATGGTGGAGGATCATCCAATTGAGTACGCAAATTTTGAGGGAGTGATCCCGGAAGGCCAATATGGGGCGGGTGTTGTTGAGATATGGGATAAGGGAACGTATAGGCTGATCGATCGGAAGCCAGATAAGATCGTCTTCGAGATAAATGGGAAGAGACTGAAAGGGAAATATTGTCTACTACGATTTAAAGGGGAGAAAAACTGGCTATTCTTCAAAACGAAGTAGTGAGAGCTATGAGAAAGAGAAGAGGCACGCTCCTTGACGTGATCTCGGATATCTTTGCCGAAAAGACTTCCTTGTTTGAACTTCCTCCCGGAGTTGAGGATGTAGAGAAGGTTGACTCAGACATTGTGAGAGTTCAGTTTATAAGCGACATAGACTGTGATCTTCTATGCAGGGAAGCGATAAAGGAAGGATACACTGTTAGGAGAGGATGGTTTACCCCTCGGATAATATGGAACGGAACGATAATAGCGAGGGTGGGAAGCAAGTCCGACCGGGCTAGACGACGTAGCATCTTCATATATTTGATTCCTCCGAACGAGGAGGAGATGAGTACCTATCGGAAGGTTGTTGCGATACAGCATGGAGTATTAGATCCGCGGACAAATAAGGTAGATCCTGAAAAATTTTTATGGTATAATCTTCGCATCATAAAGTTACTTGAGAATTATAGGAAGGCCAAGTATGAGAAGATTTGGGAGAGGCTTGAGTATCGCTGATCCGCCTCGTTTATTACTGAACGGTAATATTTAAATATTACCATTCGGTAATAAAATATGGCGAGGCCGCTTGGGACTGAAGCTCCAGCTAGTCAAAGACAAGCAAGTCATCTTCGAGATTCCACTATCAGATGAGGACTGGGCTGGAAGAAGCCTCAAGGATGAACTGAGAATAATCGAGGAGGAACTCCGGAGATTCTCAGAGATCTTCGAGGCTCTCTCAAACGAGACGCGAATAAGAATGATGCGACGTTTCCTAAGCGAGGAAGACGCCTCCTTAAGGTTTGCTGATCTGATGCAGGATCTAAACCTAAACCCAAAGATCGTCTGGGAGAATCTGGGGAAGCTAAGTCGTTGCGGCTTCCTAGAGAAGACTGGAAGAGGAAGATATAGATGCTCCGAGTATGGGCAGAGAGCTTTCATGCTCATGGGCCTCGCCGTAAAGCTCCTGATGGAAATGATAGATGAGAATGAGTAAAAACAGAGTGGGAGGTGACCGGGTTTGTCAGATGAGTTCTGGGATAGATGGTTTAGAAGAAGATTCTCACCCTTTAGGAGTATCTTCGAAGACATTGAAGAGATGTTCAGGGAAATAGAGAACTTTATGGCCAGAGAGTTCGAGGAGTTCCCGAGGGAGGCGCCGAGGAATCTAATCCGCGAGAAAACATTGCCAGACGGTACAAAAGTGCGCGAGTGGGGTCCATTCATATACGGGTACACATTCACTATAGGCCCTGACGGTAAGCCTAGAGTCAGAGAGTTCGGAAATGTTAAACCGGAGATGAGGTTTGGGCGGCCTAGAATCAGCATAAGAGAAGAGAGGGAGCCGCTGGTAGACGTCATGGAGACTGATGACGAAGTCAAGGTTATTGCAGAGCTGCCGGGCGTCGAGAAAAAAGACATAAAACTTTATGGAACAGAGGATACTTTGACCATATCCGTTGACACTGCTGAGCGGAAATACTACAAGAAGGTTGAGCTGCCTTCAGCCGTTGACGCTAAGAGTGCAAAGGCCTCCTATAAGAACGGAGTGCTAGAGGTTAGGCTGAAGAAGAAAAAAGAGCCAGAAGGAGAACCGATACTCCTCTAAACAAACCTCCAATTTTTTATTTAATGACCGAAGCACATGATAAGAGAATCTGCAGATTACGGATATGGTTTGCGCTGTGGAAAAATCTTTATAAAGTTTATATAGGCGAGTATTTTTGGGGTCCGAATATTTTTGGACCTGTCTTGTGTAGGTTAGCTCTGAGTTAAGAGGAGAATCGCTCGGGCCAGGTCTCCGCCAGTCTGTTCTAAAGCTGCCCTCGCTCGGTCTAGGCTTACCTTAGCTTGCTGAGCAACTAGCTGCACATCTTCTTCTGGAATGCTTATTGCTTTCTCTCTCTTCTTCTCAGATATTTCTCCCCCCATTACCTGGAATATCTTTTGTCCCTGAACCTCTAGAACGGCTACTTCCGGATTCTGCACTATTATCTCTTTGTCCTTAGTTTTTATGACGACTTCTTCGGCTTCAAGCGGCGTCATATTTAATCCCATACGCCGCATCATTCTTCGCGCCGTTCTTGGACTTATCCTCCTCAGAAGCAGTCACCTCAAACAATCTTTTATTCTTCTTCCTTTTTAGTCTTCTTGAATCCTTCCTCTGCGAACCTTCACTGCTACTCCCCGTGTGAACTCGAGCATCTCTGCCCCTGAAAGTACAGCTTTTCCAACGGCGATTACCTCGCCGCGTGAATTAAGCACTATAGTCTCCTCCATTGGACGGATTTCTCTGTCAGCATCAACTATATGCCTAGCGAAGACATCTTTCCCTTTTTCGACGAATATGGCAGCATCGTCTCGAACCTTAACCCACTGGGATACGGCCCCGCCGTTCTTAACGAGTCTCTTAGCTCCCTCGATCGTTAGATTTAGAAGCCCAGAAATAGGATTCAACGTGGCTATTAATGTTTCGCCATCCCATATCTGCCTAATCCTCCCAGTCCTCTTGGAGATTTTGATGATTACATCTCCTGGAAATAGCCTTTTACCAGCGCCCCTACCGAACTGATAATCCGCAATCTTTCTAATCATTTGAAGCAACATCTTCTCATCAGCGGACATATCGCAACTCATCTCGGAAAGCGTCACGTTTAAGTTGAATCGCAGATGAATATAATATCAATGGTGTAGTTACATGCGATGTGAAGTCTGCGGCCGCGAGATTATCGGTAAGCCACACTACGTAATAATTGAGGGAGCGAAGCTCATAACGTGCGGCGAATGCGCGAAGCTAGGCTCTGGAGAGTGGAGTCCAAAACCATCCGTTAGCAGCTTAGACATAAAGATGAGAGCTTCTCGGATACCCAAGAGAAAAGCGACTGTGAAGAACATCGATATACAGGAAGATGTGACGGTTATTGAGAATTTCGGTTCTCTCGTAAGAAACGCAAGGCAGAAGATGGGGCTAAGCCAAGAAGACCTTGGAAGGAAGATCGGGGAGAAGACTTCGGTAATCAAAAGGATTGAAGTAGAGAAGATTATTCCTCATGAGCAGCTCGCTAGAAAACTTGAGCATGCTCTAGGAATAAAGCTACTTGTTCCTGTCGTTGAACCAGAGGTCCCTGCCTCCCTACATCCCACTCGCAGAGAAGTCACGCTAGGCGAGATTGTACAGTTAAAGGAATCAAAGAGGAGGAAAACATAGGACGAAGGCCATAATAGTCGACAGGCGGGAGCCTTTCGAAAAGTCCCGGCTTGAAGAGCTAAAGAGGCTAGCTGAGGCGGCCGGATACGAGGTTGTAGGTTTTCTTGAACAAGTCACACACCCAGACTCGCGTTACTGCATAGGCAGAGGAAAAGCACATGAGCTTGCAGAAATGGCTTCTGAACTAGGGGCTGAAAAGATAATCTTCGGCGAGGAATTGAAGGTCACTCAAATCTATAACCTCGCAAAGCTAACAGGCCTCGAGATCATCGATAGATTCCAGCTAATCTTAGAGATCTTTCAGAGAAGAGCTTCAACAAAGGAGGCGAAGCTCCAAATAGAGCTGGCCCGGTGGCGTTATGAGCTGGCACATGCAAGGGAAAAGGTTAGGCTTGCAAAGATGGGGGAACAGCCGGGTTTCATGGGGCTGGGCAAATATGAGGTTGACGTGTATCGGGAGACGGTGAAAAGACAAGTCTCAAGCATTCAGGAGAAGCTTAAGCGCGTGAGGAAGACGAGGGATCTCCACCGGCATAGGAGAAGAAAGATGGGTTTCCCCATGGTCTCGCTGGCTGGCTACACAAACTCCGGTAAAAGCACGCTATTCAAAGCTCTTACGGGCGAAAATGTACCTATAGATCGAAGCTTGTTCACAACGCTTTCAACAACTACGCGTGTCACAAATCTCTTCGGAGAGCCGGTTTTAGTCACGGATACTGTTGGATTTATAGATAGGCTTCCAATAACGCTTGTAGAAGCCTTCCGTTCAACACTTGAAGAAACCATATTTGCAGATCTGATTCTTCTAGTAGTTGATGTAAGCGAATCCTTTGACGATATTGAGAGAAAGATGAAATGTTGCTTGGATACTCTACGGGAGATAGGAGCCTTAGGAGTTCCAATCTTTACAGTTCTAAATAAGATTGACCTACTTTCAGATGAGGAGCTGGAATTGAAGATCAGAAAATTGAGAAAGCATTCCTCGAATCTTATTCCGATTTCTGCTCTTTATAGAAGGAACCTCGACATACTTAAGGTTAAAATGGCGAATCACCTCATAAAGCATGTTAAGTCCAGCATCATTATGCCGATAAGCGAGGAGTCCCTCTCGTTTCTTTCGTGGATATATGATCATACAAACGTGTTTAAGGTGGCGTATGGAAAGAAGCATCTTAAAGTCTCATTCTCAGCTAGACCTGTAATCGCTGAGAAGATAAGACATGGAGTAAAGAATTTAGGCGGAGCCTTCAAGTATGAAGCGAGAGATCTATATCCTCAGATTAAATCATAGACCTCAACGAGACAAAAGAGTGACAACCCACCTCTTTCTGGCGGCTAGAGCTCTAGGCGCTACTGGAGGCTTCTATTCGGGAGAGAAAGATGAGAAAGTCGAGAGAAGCATAGAGAAGGTACGTAGATCGTGGGGCGGAGGATTCAGAATCTCCTACGTTTCAAGCTGGGAAAAAAAGATGTATGAATGGAAGAAGGAAGGAGGAGAAATAGTCCACCTTACAATGTACGGTCTCCCAATCGCAGAGGTGATCAGTGAGATTAGAAGCTCCGCGAAGAATCTCCTCATAGTTGTTGGAGGAGCTAAAGTTCCAAGAAAAGTCTACGAGCTCGCGGATTGGAACATCGCCGTGACATCCCAACCTCATTCAGAAATAAGCGCTCTAGCGCTTTTCCTCCATGAACTATTCGAGGGAAAGGAGCTCTCAATAAAATTTGAGGACGCGAAGATCGTGATCATCCCGCAGAAGAGAGGAAAGAAGATCTTGAAGACGGATTCTCAAAGATGAGGATATACGAACAATTTAAGTTGCTAGACACCCATAATATTATTACTGGAAAAAGCAGGTGATCCGATGGACATACTGAACCGCTCAGTTCTCTTTAAGGTCGCCGAAGTACTCGGCGGAGAAGAAGCCGTCAAGATAGTTGAGATGCTCGAGAAAGTTGATGAAACCGCAGATGAGGAGATAGTGGCGAAGACGGGCATACCGCTAAATACGGTTCGCAAAATCCTCTATAGACTATATGACCATTCCCTAGTGGGCCTTAGAAGAACAAGAGATGAAAAAACTGGATGGTTCATCTTTCACTGGAGACTTCAACCAGACCAGATTGAAGGCTTCCTTATAAACCAGAAGAAGAAGATCCTTGAAAAGCTTGAAGAAAGACTTAGATATGAGAAATCCCACGAGTTTTACCACTGCGGGGTTCCGGGACATAGACGCATCCCCTTCGAGGAAGCAGCAGAATATGTCTTCAGGTGTCCAGAATGCAACAGACCCCTAATGCACTTCGATAACAGTAAGATAATCAAGTTTCTATCAAAGAAGATTGAGCAGTTAAGGGCTGAGCTTCGGTGAACGAAAAAATTCCATCGGCCGAGGAAGCAATAAGAATTTTGAAACAAAGCGGATGCTCACCAGAAGTTATAAGGCATTGCATAGCAGTCTCGAACCTAGCAGTGAGAATAGCACGAATATGCCAGAGAAACGGCGTGAAAATCAACCTTGATCTCGTCCGAGTCGGCGCCCTACTACACGATGTGGGAAGATCAAAGACGCATAGCGTTCACCATCCGATCGTAGGCGCCGAGATCGCTAGATCCCTAAACCTTCCAGAACCAGTTATAAGAATAATAGAGAGGCATCTTGGAGGAGGCTTAACAGCCAAGGAAGCTGCCGAATTGGGATGGCCTGTTAAAGACTATCTGCCGGAGACTATAG